>CAMLOB010000151.1 GCA_946481475.1 uncultured Chlorobiota bacterium
CTATCCGAATTCCGACTGGGTGCATCCGCCGACCGATCCGGCCGGGACCGACAGCCGCATTTTCTTCACCGGTCAGCCGCCACGCTTTGCCCCTCCGGAGCGGGACGACGTCAGCGGCGGCGAGACGACCCTGACCTCTCCCCTGATGGACCTGACCTCCTACGGCGACCCGATGATCGTCTTCGATCGCTGGTTTATTCACTTCCAGCGGGATACCATCCTGGATTCTCTTGTCGTAGAGCTTTCAAACGATGATGGAGCATCATGGAAGAGAGCGTATGCGGAGGTAAAGGGGACGGCAGGCTGGAAACGGGTGGTCATCTTTCCACGTGACTATCTTGCCCTGAGCGACCGGATGCGCATCCGCTTCCGCGTTTCCGATACGCTCGGGAACATCCTGGTAGTAGCCGGCATGGACAACTTTGAAGTCATCGACAGAATATTCTCCGGCATCGATGAGAAGGAGGCAGAAGAAATCCGAGAGGAAGCCCTCACCTTCACTCTCCGGCCGAACCCTGCGGAGGGCGAAGTGACCCTCCATATCAACGGCACCGGCGAACAGACCCGTATAGAGTTGATCGATGCACTTGGCCGGACAATCGCAGTTCCGTACGAAGGGGCTCTTGCTCAGGGAGAGCACCACCTCTCCCTCTCCCGGGACCTGCAACCGGGCTGGTACATCGTCCGCATCGTTGCAGGCCACCGGGTGGGTGTAGGGAGATTGGTGGTGAGGTGAGTTATTCTATAGAAATCCAGGGTTTCCAACAGAAGCACTGTATATGCACTGTTATTTGATTTCCCAAGCTTTATCAGAGACATCACTAGCCAAGACTTTTCTCAATTTCCATAGTCTCGCTTTACCATCTCCATGTGCTGTAGCAATGTAGCGCATGTCTTGACTGAACGAAGCTCTGCTTACGGGAATCCCTGCATCGACATCAAGCCGGATCGTTGCGACGACATTGGCTGAATCCAGATCTATAATTTTGACTGTACCATCATAGCCGACTGAAGCCATTATCTTTTCCTCTTTTCCAAGAACCACTGCAGAGACAGGAGCACCGTCGTGATAGCTTCTTTCCAACAGGAGAGTTCCCGTCTCAACATCCCAGTACCTGACAACACCATCGTATCCACATGAAATCACCATTGTCCCGTCAGAGGTCAACTGTACGCCGTTGACCACTTTGCGTCTTGCGTTGTACTTGACTGGAAAAGGAAAGTGGGTAAACCGCTGTATTACCGTATCCGCAACTATGTCGATAACCGTTGCGTCACGATCTGAACCACTGGCAATCATCCTGGTTCCGTCTTCGGTATACTCCATATAGCGGACGGCTTCGTTATGAGCTCCCTCCAACACTTCCAGCTCGGTCCCATCGGATAATCGATAGAAACTGATTGTTCCGTCATCATTGCCGACAGCAACGGTCGTCCCGTCAGGACTGAAGGCGGCACTCCAGGGCACAGGATATTGATTTCCTCTACCATAAAAGATGTGTTGAAGAGCACCGGTCTGAACATCCCACACTCTCGCCGTTCCGTCCTGCGAGCAGGAAACAAAACGCGTGCCGTCCAGATTAAAGCGAGCATAGGTAACAAACCCGGTGTGTCCCTCCATAGTCCGAACTGCTTTTCCTGAAAACACATCCCACAGAATGACGCGCGTATCAGACCCGACCGTTAAGAGGTATTTGCCATCAGGACTGATTTCAGCTACGGAGACGCCACTATCATGCCCGGCAAAAACTCTGGACAAGCTTGGTTCCAGTTTCGCCGTGTCTTCAATCGACACCCGTATTAAATTCGATGGAGTCTGAGGTACAACCTGATCGTCTGAAGCGGACCAGACAAACGGCTTATCGATGATACCCGATGCTATCTCACTCCATGAAGACCCGTTATCAGCACTATACTCGATCGTCACCGGCTCGGTTGTACCTGACCAGTCCACCTGAACAGCAGATCCCACTGAAAAATGCTCTCCTCCATTGGGAGTCAAGAGTTGGAAAGAAAGATCGGCTGGAGGAGATAATACGGCACTTGAATCGATGATCGGGGCACTTTCCATTCCTTCCCCGGATTCAATTGTTCTCGAACGAATAGTCATAGCCTGGGGAAGTTCAGCGGCAGAAGCTTTCTGTCTGTCTACAGACTGCACAGCCGGCTTATGTTTGTTGACCGGTTCGCGAGTATCAGAAGGATGCTCCACCTGAGAGACTGCAGAAAAAGAAGCCGGATCGGCTGAGGAAGCCGAGGAACCGAATTTATTTCCACCAAGATATCCCAGACCGAGACCCACAAGAAGAGCAAGGACTATCCCGGGCCACGTCTGCTTTGTAAACCAGTTGCCGGAACGAGGCTGACCGGTTCTCGTTTGCTCATACTGATGGATCCGATCAAAAATCTTTGCCGACGATTGGGGATCGGGCACAGTCCGGATCACTTTCTGTGCAAATAAATTGGAGAGAGCAACATGCTCTATGAGCATGGATCGGCTCTCAACCGAAGCCACAAGATGCTGCATCAATTCCATCACCTGCCTGTCATCCCGCAACTCCCCTTCCAGCAGAGCAATAATATTTTCCTGTATATTCATCATTTTCTTTTCGATAAGAGCGTTTTGCGATCCTCCCACAGCAGAGGCAATAGAATTTTTCGCAGATTCTTTTTTGCCCTGTGTATCCGATTCTTCACCACATGCAGTCCGATACCGAGAAGCTCGGAGATTTCTTCATAGCTGTATTCACGCATAACATGGAGAGTAAAGGCTTCGCGATATTGACAGGGGAGCTCCGCTAAAGCTCTTTGTAAATGATCTTGCGTATCGGCGTCGGCCATATCCGGTTCCCAGGAAGGCTCAGGAATGTCATCAAATGACGTATGGCGATTCTTGCGTTTGAGGTAATCAAAGCAACGTGATCGAGCCACAACAGTCAAGTATCCACGGACGTTCTGAATCTCCTTTCCCTCGCGACAATTCTCATAGAACTTGAAGAACGTATCCTGATAGATGTCTTCGGCCGCATCTTTTTCTCCGATCATCAACTGGCAATAGCGGAAGATTGCAGCATGATGTCGTTGAAAGAGCTCAGCAAAAGCCTCCTCTTCTCCCTCCCTTACTCGTTGAAGAAGAGCTTGCTCCATGTCTTCATTGTATTGGTTAACCGTATTAGCCACGTGATAGGACGAGGTGTTGAAGTTGCCGCCGAATTATGCAAGCCGTCCATCGGAATCAAATGCGAAAAAGACACACGGCAGACAGGCTAATGACGGCACAGTCCGGAAAAGTTCTCACCTGAACAATCAAAGGATGTCCTTCAGCACAAAAATGCGCATTACAATTCAATGCGATGGAAGGAAAGACTGAAGTTGTACCTTTCGAGCATTCAGGATGAATGTGCCTTCTTCCAGTCAGTCACTATGTGCGGCATTGTCGGTCTCTACAACTATTCTGCCAGACAGCGTGTAGTCAGCCGGGATATTCTTCAGCGGATGACTTCCACCATCCATCATCGAGGTCCTGATGATGACGGTATATATATATCCGATGATCATCGTGTTGGTCTCGGTTTTCGCCGGCTTTCCATTATCGACCTCTCTCAAGCCGGACATCAGCCGATGTCTAACCCGGAAAAAACGATCTGGCTAACGTTTAACGGGGAGATCTACAATCATCGTGAGCTTCGGCGTGATCTGGAATCAAAAGGGTATATCTATCGTTCCCTGACGGACACCGAGACAATCCTCTACGCCTATCAGGAATACGGACTTGACTTCATTGAGAAATTGTACGGCATGTTCGGAATAGGAATTTGGGATTCTCGTTCCGAGCAACTCATTCTGATAAGAGATCGACTGGGAGTAAAACCCCTCTACTATACCCAGCAAAACGGATCGTTCTATTATGCCTCTGAGATCAAGGCTCTTCTGGAGCATCCGGACATTGCACGTGAGATGAATCGTCAGGGACTGTACGACTACCTTTCATTTTTCATCACGCCTCCGAATCAGACGCTTTTCTCGAATATCCACAAGCTCGAAGCCGGTCACTACCTGATTGTAGACAAACAGGGAACGGTCCGAAAAAAACAGTACTGGGATATCCTACATCAGACCGAAATATACAGCCCAGAAACACTGAGCAGCGAAGAGTTCTGTGTTGAGGAAATCAGAAAGCTTCTCAGAGACTCAATTCGCCTTCGAATGATTGCCGATGTCCCCTTTGGAGTTCTTCTGTCGGGGGGTGTAGACTCTTCTCTGAACGTGGCTCTCATGGCCGAACAGATGGATCGTCCAGTACAGACATTTTCCATCGGCTTCAAGGATCTGAAAGAGCATAACGAACTGGAGCATGCACGGCTGATTGCCCGCAAGTTCCAGACAAATCATCACGAAGACCTGATTGGCGAAGACGATGCAGTCAGGTTTCTTGAAAAAATGGTCTGGCATCAGGATGAACCGAACGCTGATCCGGCTTGTGTGCCCATGTTCTTTGTCAGCAAACTGGCACGTGAATCAGGAACGATTGTGGTACAGGTAGGCGAAGGAGCCGACGAAGAGTTCTCGGGGTATTCCCATTATCAGCAAGAGTTGCGCTACTATCAACGGTTCTACCGCTTACCGCAGGTTTTCCACCGCCTTATCTATCCAGCTATCCGAAGCCTGAAACGAGATCAAGTCCTGGCCGATTACGCAAGGCGAGCAGCAGAGCGGGATACGCCCTTTTTCTATGGCGCTGTTCCCGCCTTTAGTGAACTCACAAAGCCAAAGCTGTTGGCTCAGGACTTTCTGCAAGATCTGGAATCATCTTCTCGTATATCGCTGCAATATTTTGCTCAACTGGAATCAAGAACAAATGGTTTGCAGATTGATCACTTGCGTCGGATGATCTACTACGACATGAAAAACCGTCTAGCAGAATTGCTGTTGATGCGTGTCGACAAGATGGCAATGGCAGCTTCGATAGAGGCTCGAGTTCCGTTTCTGGATCATCGAATGGTCGAATTTGCATTTCGTGTACCGACTGCCCTAAAGGTCAAAAATGGCATTGGCAAGTACATTCTCAAGAAAGCGGCGGAAGGGATTCTACCGCAGGAAACGATCTACCGATCAAAAAAGGGATTAAATTCTCCAATTGCCGAGTGGCTTCGACAGGGGGCTTTGGCCAATTACGCCGAAGAGATATTATTCTCGTCCCCCTTACTGACCGGATCGCTATTCAAAGAGCAATATATCCGGCATCTCTATCAACGACACATTACAGGCACGGCCAATCACTCAAAGCAGCTCTGGAGTCTCCTTATTCTGGCTTTGTGGCACAGACAGTATATTGAAAGATAAAGAACAAGGAAATTATTATAGAAGATTCTCTTATGAGCTCTACAGAACTGAAAGATGAAGTACGTGAGTACTGGGACCGGCAATCATGCGGAACAGATGTCGCTGTGTCTTCGAAGTATTCTCGCGAATATTTTGAAGAGATTGAACAGTACCGATATGATGTTGAACATGAGATCATGCCTTTTGCGCAGTTCAGCCGATGGCACGGCAAAAAGGTTCTTGAGGTTGGAGTAGGGGCGGGGACGGATTTCCTGCAATGGGTACGATCAGGGGCAATCGCGTATGGGATCGATCTTACCACCGAGGGTATTGAGAATGTGCGGCATCGTCTTGATGTGTATGGGCTTCAATGCAAAGACTTGCGCATAGGAGATGCAGAGAATATTCCGCATGAAGATAATTCTTTTGATCTGGTATACTCGTGGGGAGTCATTCATCACTCCCCTGATACCCTGAAAGCACTGGAAGAACTTGTGAGGGTTGCAAAGCCGGGAGGTAGAATCAAGATTATGGTCTATAACCGGCGTTCCCCCTATGTGGTGTACAAATATTTGCGCTGGGGACTTTTTGCAGGGAAGCCGTTTAAATCGATCAAGTCGATAATGGCAGAACATCAGGAAAGTCCCGGTACAAAAGCCTATACAGTCAAAGAGTTTAGGAAAATACTGAGTCAGCATCCCGTACGCATTGTATCCATTGATGCACCAGCCACTTACTATGATCTGCTACCTGATAAGTCTGCTCCTGCCCGTTGGCTTGCCTACGTCCTCACATTCTTGATGGGATTGAAACGTTGTGGATGGTTTCTGCGTGCTGATGTAGAAAAACATACAGCATAGAACAAAGAATGTCGTGCTCTTTATGCAAAGAGCACGACATTCTTTGTTTCTATCGCTGGATTACTGCGTTTTACTGAACTACCGCAAAACGCAGCATCTTTTCTCCCCCTGCAGTTCGTATCACAAGGCCGTATGTTCCCGCCACCATATCTGTAACGTCAAAGTGTACCTGATGTATTCCCGGTTCCCTGGTCAAAGGCTCAAGATCCTTGACTTTGCGTCCCAGAAGATCGACCACATACAAATGAACATCCTGAGATTTATCAAGACGATACTCAACAATCCCTGATCGGTTTGTCGGATTCGGAAATAGACGAAGTGGTGTAACAGCTCCTTCATGAGCATCTTCTGAAACGCTGCTGACCATCACAATACGCCAAAGCGCATCCGATTCATCTTCCTCAACAGGTGTAAGATCAAGATTCCAGACTTTTCCGGAATTGTCATTGGCAACGGTAAGAACGTGAATTCCATCGGAACTAAAATCAGCAACACCAACATCTCCGCTGTGACCTTTAAGAATTTCTCTGGGCGAACCGGTGGAAGCGTCCCAGATAATAGCAGTGTGATCTCTACTACCTGTAGCAATAAACTGTCCGTCAGGACTGAAGGAACCTCGCCATACCCAATCGGTATGGCCAACCAATGTTAATAACGATACTCTTGACTGGACATCCCATACTTTGGCTGTCTTATCATAACTTGTACTGAGAATTCGTGTGCCGTCATGATTATAAACAGCATGACTGACAACGTCTCCATGCCCTACCAACGTTGACACCTCACTTCCAGTAGCAACATCCCAGATTTTCACTGTCCAGTCACGACCGGCAGTTACAAGACGTCTCCCATCAGGACTAAACTCTGCCGAAAACACACCATTTGTATGCGATAACAACCTGCTCTTTTCTTGTCCATTGTCGGCATTCCATATACGTACCGAACCGTCTTCGCTCGCTGTGACAAGTAGGGAACCGTCAGGACTATAGGAAATGTAGTTCAGCCCGTTTGTGTGCCCTTCGAGTGTCAGCATTAGAGCTCCGGACACGGTGTTCCAGACTCTGGCGGTATTATCTGCACTTGCCGTGGCAACAGTAGAACCGTCAGGACTGAATTCAGCCCACATAACATCCCCTTTATGTCCAGCCAAAGTCCTTAAAAGTTCACCTGTAACGACATCCCATATTTTAGCGGTGTGGTCATCACTGGCCGTAACAGCCAGTTTTCCATCAGGACTGAATTTACCGGCATTGACCCAATCCGTATGGCCTTTAAGATTTAATACTTTCTGCGAGGAAATCCTGGAAACACGAAAAAGACACTTCTGACTTGAGACAGAGGGGACCTTCCAAGCGAACTCCGTACCGGTGGCATTATCAGTAATAAGTTCCCAAGTCTCGCCTCCATTGGTACTGTAATCCAATTGAACAATCTCATTCGGCAATGATCCCTCCCAACGCAAGACTGCCGTTGCCCCGGCCACTACAGTCTCACCTCCATTCGGTTGAACAACTTTAAGTTCAGGAAGAGCAATTGCCCAGGTATTGTCAGAGACATCCTCGATAACTTCTTCAGTTCCCAGATACCAAACTTTAACACGATTATCATTCGCTACAGTCAGGACATGCATTCCATCATTGGAGAAGTCGGCCACTCCTACATCACCGGTATGACCCTGAAGAACATGAAGAGCCTGACCGTTATCAATATCCCACACAATAGCCGTATGATCCCGACTGCCGGTAGCTATACGTTTTCCATCTGGACTAAAAGAAGCCCGCCACACCCAGTTGGTATGTCCGGAAAAAGTTTTGAGCAAACTTCCTGAGGCTGCATCCCACAGCTTTGCAGTTCGG
>CAMLOB010000152.1 GCA_946481475.1 uncultured Chlorobiota bacterium
CGCCTCCGCCGACAACCTCTGGGTCGCGCCCGGGCACGATCGAGAGCTCCGCCAGCGCGCTCCACGCATCTGCGTCCGGATCACCGGCGTAAAACCGGGAACGCTTGTCCTGAACGGTCTGAACTGCGCCGACATTATCGAGGTCTGCTGCGAGGAACGGATCGAGATCAAGCTTCCGGAATGCGAGCCGCAGCACAAGGACTGCTGTGACGGATTCAACATCGTCATGAATCAGTCCCGCGCAGTTGCCGCACAGAACGGATTCACCGGCGTGATCGGTCTTGTCGGGGCCGGTCCGGCACCGATCAAGAAGGTGACGGCCTCCCTTGTCTACGCCACGGTCAACGGCCAGCCGGCCTCCGGCTATGCGGTCAACGGACTGCTTCTGAATCCGTTCGGCGTCGGCACGGTGACGCCTCCGGGATTCGGACAGGAGATCGTCTGGAACAATCCGGCAGGCGTCAACATGAACGGACCTTCCTTCTCGCTGAACTGGTTCCGCTTCCCGCCGATGGCGCCGAATGCGAGAACCGACACGCTTCGCTTCTGCATCCGCTGGCAGTTCACCGACGCCGAATGCCGTACCTGCGACACCACCGTCTGCTACACGGTCGTTCGTCGGAACTTCTTCAGCAACTTCGGCAGTACGGAGCGCGAGAAGGGAAGCGCGACGCAGGGAGGAGACGGATCGATCTCCGGCTCGCTGACCGGCGCGAACTCCGGCACGATCTCGATGACGCTTCCGGAACTTCCGGAGAACGAGTTCGGCAAGGTGACCTTCACCGGGCTGACGGTTCAGGCTTCGGATAACGTGATGATTACCAACGTCACGGATGCAGGTGGCCAGTACACCTTCGACGTCAACCACGGCGTGGCGATGGGAGACATCAACGCAACGGCCGGCGGCACGATTGATCTGAACATCGAGTACGCCAATCTGAACAACCGGGCAAGCCTGGAGCACTTCCTGCTCCTCAGCTACGAGACCGATCTGCTGCCGGGTCAGCCGCTGGAAATTCCGGTGACCGTCACGCTCCGGCGCGGCGACGCCGTCGGCGGTGATCAGGTAACGGCGGTCAACGCCGAGGTGACCGGCAAGCTCGTCAAGACCTATGCGATCCACATCCGGAACGCGAACAAGTCCGAAGAGTCCCTCTCGGGCATTCGTCTGGTCGCTTCCGAAGGGATGGAATTCCTGGCCGTCGGTCCCACATCGGGATCGACCGAGGCGCTCCTCCGCTTCGGCATGAAGGGCGAGCGGGGTCGGGCATACATCAGCGAGGCGGCCGAGGGAACGGTACGTCTGGAACCGGGAGCCGAGCGGAACCCGATCTACGTGACGGTCGCCAGCGACGGCGAGTACGCCCCGGTGATCGAGTACGTGACGCTGAACGGATCGGACGAGGAGGTAAGCCGGGGCGTGCTGAACCTTGAGGAGATCTCCTCGGTCGGCCACGCCGGCGGATCACTCCACTCGATCAGTCAGATGGGTCAGGTATGGCCGAACCCGACGACCGGAACGGCCAGCGTCAACCTGCGGCTGACGCAGTCCGAAGAGGTGACGCTGGTGGTACGGAACGCAGCCGGCAGGGAAGTGGCCCGTCTGTTCGACGGCCAGAACCTGGAAGCCGGTTCGCACGTCGTCAGCTTTGAAGTAGCGGATCTGCCGAGCGGCACCTACTACTTCACGCTGCAGACGCCGAACGGAACGGAAACACGGACACTGACCGTGACGAAGTAAGCGAATCTCCTCTTCCGGGGATTCCGAAACGGAACGCCCTTCTCCGCATGGCGGGGAAGGGCGTTGTTGTTTATGGTTGATGGTTGAATAGTGGGTGGAGTAAGACGGAGATGAAGAGTTGAGGGTTGGATAGTTGATGGTTCAGGAGCTCGAGTCAGAGGGATTGATATCGGCGTGAGGAGATCGGCAGTTCGGGAGTTGAATAGTCAGATATTCGGATAAAAGGATCGTGAAGGGATCTGCGAAGCGATGTCGATTACAGAGAGCCGAACCGCCACGGAGCAGCCCCTGCAGTTTGATAGAAAGGCTCCCGGATTTTTCTCCCCCACCTGAAGAGCCATCAGCCCGGCAGTCGAGGAAAGGAACCGTAGAGTCAACGGGAGGACAAGTGTCCGATCGATTCCACGATCAACCATCCAACTATTGAACCATTCAACAATCAACTATTGAACTATTCAACTCCTACTCTTCCTCCGGCTTCCCCGTCACCAGCACAAACCGGTCCACGCCGATGCGAGCCGCCTCCTGCTCCGCCTTCTTCTTGCTTCGTCCGGAACCGGAGCCGAGAACGACGCCGTTGACGTAGACCTCCACGGTAAAGAGACGCTCGTGGTCCGGCCCCTCTTCGTCGATCACCTCGTAGCGCGGGGCATCGTAGCCGTGCCCCTGGGCAAGTTCGAGAAGGGCACTCTTGTAGTTTTCGTCGACGCTCAGAATCTCCTCGAAAATTTCGGGTCGCAGGAGCGTTCGCGACAGGAACTCCTTCACCGGACGGAGCTTCATGCCGCAATCGAGGTAGATGGCCGCGACGATCGCCTCGAACGCATCGGCCAGGATCGCCCGGTTCCCCTGTCTCAACGACTGCTCGGCGGAGGTGTTCAGCATCACGAACGCTTCCAGATTCACCTCACGTGCTCCGAGGATCAGCGCCTTCTTGTTCACCAGTCTGCTCCGCAGTTTGGTCAGGTCTCCTTCCTCCACCTCCGTATAGTGACGGAACAGGAATTCCCCGATCAGCATGTTGAGAATGGAATCTCCGAGGAACTCCAGCCGCTCGTTGCTTCGCGTCTTCTCGTTGTCGGAAATCTGAAGATAACTGCGATGGGTCAGGGCCTGCACGAAACAGCGCCGATCCTTCACCTGATAGCCGATGGCCGCTTCCAGTTGCCGGAGCCGTTCGTCCGGAAGAAGCCGCTCATCCGCTTCGATCACCGGCAACCGGTCGGAAAACGGATCGCCGGTAAACTCTCCCTCCTTGCTGAAGAGTTTGCCGATCAACTGACGAAGACTTCCTGCTGCATTCACAATAGTCGATTGTTAATAGGCCGTGGTGACAGAGAGATTATTCCTCGAACTTCCTGAAGCAGAGTGATGCATTATGTCCGCCGAAGCCGAACGTGTTGCTGATCGCATACCGGATATCGGCCTCGCGCGCCTTGTTCGGCACGAAATCGATGGTGATATCCGGATCGGGGTCCTCGTTGTTGATCGTCGGGTGAATGATGCCGTTCTGAAGCGACAGAATGGTGGCGATCGCTTCGATGGCTCCGGCCGCACCGAGCAGGTGACCGGTCATCGATTTCGTCGCGCTGATCAGCAGCTTCTGCGAATGGTCGCCGAAGAGGGAGCAGATCCCCTTCACCTCGGCAATATCTCCCAGCGGAGTCGACGTTCCGTGAACGTTGATGTAATCGATGTCGGTCGGTTCGATGCCGGCATCCCGGATCGACTGGGCCATCGAGCGATGGGCCCCTTCTCCTTCCGGGTGGGGAGCCGTCAGGTGATAGGCGTCGCCGGAAAGACCGATACCGACGATTTCGCCGAAGATCGTGGCTCCGCGATCCATCGCCCGCTCCAGCGTCTCCAGCACCACCACTCCACCCCCTTCTCCCAGCACAAATCCGTCACGCCCTTTGTCGTAGGGACGGCTGGCGGTCTGGGGGGAATCGTTCCGCGTGGAGAGGGCCTTCATCGAGTTGAATCCGCCGATCGCCATCGGCGTCACCACCGCCTCCGAACCTCCGGTGACCATCATATCGGCATCCCCCCGCTGGATCAGGATAAACGCGTCGGCGATTGCGTGCGAGCTGGTGGCGCAGGCCGAGGTTGTGGCATAGTTCGGACCGCGCAGATTGTAGCGCATCGAAATCTGTCCTGCGGCGATGTCGGCAATCAGCATCGGAATGAAGAACGGGCTGATCCGGCGGGGTCCGGCCTCCATATAGGCCTGGAACTGATGGTGGTAGGTCCACATCCCGCCGATACCGCTTCCGAAGACCACCCCGGCCCGGTCTGAAGGAATGGTATCCTCGGTCAGTCCGGCCATGGCCATCGCCTCGTCGGCCGCGGCCAGCGCATACTGTGTGAAAAGATCGGTTCGTCCCACGGTCTTGCGGTCAAGTCGCCCCTCGGCATCAAAATTCTTGACCTCACACGCAAACTTCGTCGCATGTCCTTCCGGATCGAACCGCGTGATCATGTCCGCCCCGCTCTTTCCGGTAATCAGTCCGTTCCAGTACTCCTCGACAGTGTGACCGATCGGCGTCACTGCCCCCATACCGGTGACAACCACCCTCCTGCGCCCAGTATTACTCATGATTGAGAAGAAATAAGAATGTTCCGTGCTCTGCAGACCTGTACCGCAGATGCGAACGGCTATCGTTCATTTGTTAGGAAAAGCTCCCCCGATCCCCGAATGCTCCTTTGCCGGGAAAGTGAGAAAGCCCGGTCTGCGCGTCGTTTCTCGGACGACGACAGACCGGGCAGCCCATAATGCGATCATCGACACCCGATAACACTGCACAGGCATCGGGGATGATCGCCGGAAACCGACGTCGTTTATCCTTCGCCCCCGGCATTCGCCGAAAGATAGTTGACGGCATCGCCGACGGTCTGAATTTTTTCCGCCTCCTCGTCCTCGATCGTCACATCGAAGGTCTTCTCGAACTCCATGATCAGTTCGACCGTGTCGAGCGAATCGGCTCCGAGATCGTTGATAAACGATGCATTCTCGGTAACCTGTGATTCCTCGACGCCGAGTTTGTTAACGATGATTTCCTTGACTTTTGCCTCAATGTCTGCTGCCATTGATATTCTCCGGAATTATGAATTCTGTTTGATTCGAGTTATATGAATGAATTGAACGTTTTTTTGTCCGTAAACAAAATCATGCACTACGGGAGAACAATGTTTTCCTGTCCCGTACTGCACGTATGAACAGATTCCTCTCCCCCTTTCTGCCCTACACCATCGTCATGCCGCCGTCGACGGCCAGAACCTGACCCGTAATATACGAAGCATCCTCACTTGCCAGAAACGCAACGACCGAGGCGACCTCTTCCGGAGCTCCGATTCGTCCGAGAGCGATCTGCCCTCTGATCGCCTCCTGCTGCCCCTCGTTCAGCTTGCCGGTCATATCGGTCTCGATAAATCCGGGAGCGATACAATTGACAAGGATGTTGCGCGAGGCGACCTCACGGGCCATCGACTTGGTCATGCCGATCAGTCCGGCCTTCGAGGCCACATAGTTGGCCTGTCCCGGATTGCCGACCAGGCCGACGACCGAAGCGATATTGATGATCCGTCCCCACCGCTCCTTCATCATTCCCCGCATCACCCCTTTCGACGTAAGGAAGGCACCGGTCAGATTGGTCCGCAGGACGTTCTCGAAGTCCTCCCGGCTCATCCGCAGCACAAGCGTATCCTTTGTGATACCGGCATTGTTGACCAAAATATGAATTTTCCCCCACCGCGAAAGCGTCTCTTCGATCAGCTTCTCCACCTCCTCCTCGCTCCCCACATCGCACTTCACGGCCATGCTCCGCTCCTCACCGATCTCCTCGACAAGCCGGTTGGCCGCATCGGCCGAGGAGTTATAGGTGAAGGCGACCTGCGCCCCTTCGGCGGCCAGTCGCCGGACAATGGCCACGCCGATACCGCGCGAGCCTCCGGTGACGACGGCGATTTTTCCTTCAAGACGTCCTGATGTTGCTGACGGCGTTTCGATACTCATACCTCTTTCTTTTCTCCTTCAGAGTGGTTGAACTCATTGATCTGCTCCAGTTTCCCCAGTCCGGACGCCTTTGCCTCGCGGGAGATCCTCCCGACAAGCTTCTGCAGGACGTTCCCGGGTCCAACCTCGATGAACTCCACAGCTCCATCGGCAATCATCGTCTTGATCGTCTGCGTCCAGAGGACCGGAGCGGTCAACTGCTTCAGCAGCCCCTGGCGGATCGCGTCCGCATCGGTAACCGGTCGGGCCGAGACGTTCATGTAGACCGGAACGTCGGCGTCACGGATCGGCGCCTCGGAAAGAGCCTCGGCCAGCTTCTCCTCGGCCGGCTTCATCAGAGGGGAGTGAAAGGCTCCGGAGACGTTCAGTTCGGTGACCATTCGCGCCCCGGCCTCTTTGGCCGCGGCCATTGCCCGGGTCACCCCTTCCGGGGTTCCGCTGATCACCACCTGCCCTTCCGAGTTGAAGTTGGCCGGAACAACCGTATCCCCTTCATCGGAGACCTGCCGGCAAATCTCCACCAGCACTCCGTCGTCCAGACCGATAACGGCCCCCATCGTCCCGGGCCGGGCCGCTCCGGCATCGGCCATCGCCTCGGCACGCAGCTTCACCAGCATCAACGCATCGTCGAACCGCAGAGCGCCGGCAACGGCCAGAGCGGTATACTCCCCCAGAGAATGTCCGGCCATCATTCCCGGCTTCGGCTCCTCGATCGATTGATAGAGCGCATAGGCGTGAAGGAAGAGAGCCGGCTGTGCGTTCTGCGTGGCACGCAACTCCTCCTCCGGACCGTCGAACATGACCTCGGTCAGTCGATAGCCCAGCACATCGTTGGCACGGTCGAATATATCGCGGATCGTCCCGCTCTCGCGATAGGCGTCAAGTCCCATCCCGACGAACTGCGATCCCTGTCCCGGAAAAAGAAAAGCCCGCATGTCAATGAAAAGATGAAAATGATCCGCCGCGGCGGATTCAAAAAAAGAGGCGTATACTCGCCACTCGTCTCTTTTTTAATTTTGAATTTTTCCTTTTGCACTCACCTGCTCCCACAAAAGAAAACCTCCCCACTCTCCCCTTTTGAATTTTCCTTTTGCCCTTACCTCAGTATGCCCATCGCAACCACCCGCTTCCCCAGGTATACCCGGCTCCGAACGTCGCCAGAACCACGTTGTCCCCTTTGGCCAGTTCACCATTCTCCCACCACTCGCTCAGGCAGATCGGCAGCGTTCCGGCGGTCGTGTTGCCGTACCTGTCGATGTTCACCATCACCCGGTCCATCGACAGTCCCATACGGTCGGCCGTCGCCTTGATGATCCGGAGGTTGGCCTGATGCGGAACCAGCCAGCGGACATCTTCGGCGGCAAGGTCGTTCTTCTTCATGATGTTCTCGGCCACCTCCGCCATGCCGATCACCGCCTCCTTGAAGACCGCCCGGCCGTCCTGGAACACATAGTGCATTTTATTTGCAACGGTATCGGTCGTCGGCGGGTTCAGACTTCCCCCCCCCCGCATATGAAGATACGGCTCTCCGGCTCCGTCGATGTGGAGATCGAAGTCGAGCAGACCATACCCCTCCTCTTCGGACGGTTCCAGCAGAACCGCCCCGGCTCCGTCGCCGAAGAGGATGCAGGTGTTCCGATCCTCGAAATCAAGGATCGAACTCATCTTGTCGGCTCCGACCACCAGCACTTTCCGGTGCATGCCGCTCTCGATAAACTGCGCGCCGGTCACCAGAGCGAAGAGGAAACCGGAGCAGGCGCCGGAGAGATCGAACCCCCAGGCCTTCGAGGCTCCGATCTTTCGCTGTATCACGCAGGCGGTTGAAGGGAAGAACATATCGGGCGTCACCGTGGCGACGACGATGCAATCGATCTCCTCGGGCGAAACGCCCCGCCGCTCCAGACAGGTCCGGATCGCGGGGACGGCCAGATCGCTCGTGGCCCCCTCCTTCGCAAACCGGCGCTCCACAATGCCGGTTCGCTCACGAATCCACTGATCGTTCGTATCGAGGAATTCCTCGAAGTAGTGATTGTCGTACGCGTCCGGCGGAACGTAATGTCCAACGGAGGTTATGATTGCTCGCTTTGATTTCATGAACCCTGATTGTTATTGTTCGATTCGGTTGGGGGATTCCGGGTGGTGCGTGGGCCTGAATCCGGGATTCGGATTCGGGGCCGTGGGACATGGCACGCCATGTCCCCAACTACGGGATGGCGGCGATGGCCGACGCAATGCGGGCGTTCACCCCTTT
>CAMLOB010000153.1 GCA_946481475.1 uncultured Chlorobiota bacterium
GATCAAGGCGAAGGTGTCGGGACTTGCCGGCACACGCGAACTGCAGGTCGGACCGGGCAACCTGTTCGGCGATGTGATGGTGCCGGTAGGAATGATTGCCCGACGGACTGCCGTTATAGCAAACACGGGGACCTTCCCGGTGACTCTGACGAACCTGCGGGTCGAGGGTCCCGGCATGGCCGACTACTCGTTCAGATATCCTGAGCGGGGAATCATCGCACCGGGTGGATTCGAATTCATCGAAATCACATACATCCCCATGGTGACCGGGCCGTCCGAGGCCAAACTGGTGATCGGCAGCAATGCAACGGCCGGAGATCTGGAAGTGCTGTTGCAGGGAAGCGCCAGTGGAACCGAGCATCTCGGTTCGGGTGAGGGATCCGCTATCACCGCTCCGCAGAACGGAGCGTTTGAAAGTGCAGGACGACTGGTCGGTGCCGGTGGAATGCATCTGAAGCAGAGCGTTCCGAACCCGGCCCGTGAAAATGTGGAGATCGGCTTCATGCTTCCGGAAGCCGGATACGCCACACTGGATGTCTACGACCTGAGCGGAGCACATGTAAAGAGCATCCTCTCGGAAGAGAGGGAGGCCGGTATTCAGAGCATTACCTTCGACGCCGAAGGTCTGGAGAGCGGCACGTACATGTATATACTGCGTCAGGGAGAGAAGGTACTGACTCGCTCGATGACCATCGTCAAATAGGGTAACCCGCAATTCCCGATTTCGAGTGATCAGGAAGGTGGGGCGACTCCGGAAGGAGTCGTCTCACCTTTTGTAGTTTGTCGGAATCAGGAAGGGATGAGGCCCTGATCGGTCGCAAGATGAATCTGTAACGTGAGTTCTATCGGAGAAGAGACTGCCATGACAAAATTGAGCGTCAATCTGAACAAGATCGCCACGCTTCGCAATACCCGGAACAACGGGATCCCGAGTGTGACCCATGCCGCCCACATCGCTCTGGAGGCCGGAGCCGACGGCATCACGCTCCATCCGAGACCGGACCGGCGACACATCAGGCCGGAGGATGTCTACGAGATTGCGACGCTTATGGGGGAGTATCCCGATGCGGAGCTGAACATTGAGGGAAATCCGTTCCACGGATTGATGGGGTTTGCCGAGGATGTTCGTCCCGCGCAGTGTACTCTGGTCCCCGACGACCCCGATGCCTTTACCAGCAATCAGGGATGGAAGATCGCGGAGCATCGGACGGAACTGCAGCAGGTGATCACGCAGCTTAAAGGGTGGGGCTGCCGGGTCAGTCTCTTCATGGATGCAGACTCGGATGAATGGTCCCTTGCGCGCGAGATCGGAGCCGACCGCGTGGAACTCTACACCGAACCCTATGCCGAGGCCTTTGCCGGAGAGAGTAATGCGGATGAGATGTTGGATCAGTTTGCCCGGGCTGCCGGCGAGGCTCTGGATGCAGGGCTGCAGGTCAATGCCGGGCACGATCTGAATCTCGATAATCTCGGTCCGTTCCTCCAGAGTGTCGAGGGTGTGGCCGAGGTCTCGATCGGCCATGCCTTGGTTGCCGATGCTCTTGAGTACGGACTGGCCGGAGCAGTGCGGATGTACCTGTCGGTGATTGAAATGGTGTCGAGCGGGGGAGAGGAATGGTAAATGGTAGAGTGGCGGATTTTCGATTGTCGAACGTTGATTGTCAAATGTTTGCCGTCAATTGAGTTGGGGAGGACGTTGCGAGCGGAGTTGCGGAACCTTTCGGCTTCACTTCAGAACCGACCGCTCAGGTAGACGTCTTCCACAAAACTGTTCCAGGTTTTCCGGACCGATTGCGGATCGATCTCTTCCTCTCCGTCTCCCATGATCGGCGCCAGAAACCGGTCGCACTTCTCGATCTCCCGTTCGATTCCGGCCAGTTGTTCTTCCAGGTTCCGTTTCTTCCGGGCGATCCATTCCCCGTCATCGAACTTCTCCCTGATGTTGTACGGCTCCGACTTCCGCATCTCCTGCAGGCGTTTCTTTTCCCTGTCGATCAGTTCGATCAGCCGGACCGCCTCCTCGGCCGGACTCATCGCTCTTCCATCGATAATCGAACCGATACCGGTCTCGACGACGTTGCAGAGCATGCGAAGCAGATCAAGGTCTCCCCGCTCGTATCCCGTTCGGGTCATCTCCCAGTAGATCCGCGTCAGCTCGTCCGGTTCGCGACATCGGTCGGGGTGGAGGCGTTTGGCAAGTTTGCGGTAAAGATCGCGCAGCTCCCGTCGCCGATGGGCGGTCCGTGCCGCCGGGTCGTCGGTTGTCTGTGTGTCGGAAATGCCCGGGATCCGGAATCCGTTTCCCTCTGCACGCCTCTCCTCGTTTCTGCTCATCCGGTCAACCTGTCCGCGGATTTTCCTGAACTCATTCAGCACTGCCTTCATCGTCAGTTCCACCATCTTCCGGTCCAGCTTCTGTCCTCGATCAAGCTTCAGGGCAAAGAGTTCCACCAGACGTTTCCGTTCGCTCATCTCCAGCGTCTTCTGTTCCACTTCCCGCTCTATGGCACCAAACAGTTCGGTGTAACGGTAGCGGAGGGCCGGAAGCTCCTCGAACGTCAGCCGCATTCGCTCGGCAAGAAGCGAGGCGAGTTCGTTCTTCAGCAGGACCACCTTCCGGCGCATTGCGAGAGTCTTCGGATGGAGAATCAGTTCGGACACAAAACTTCAAGGATAATGTTTGCTGCGATATCGGTGGACAAGATAAGAGATGCCGTATTTCCGATTGTCGATTTTCAATTGTCGAATGAATGAACCGGATTCTTTCCTCACCGCTTATCGCTCATGCCCTCCTGCACACTCGATGTGACTCGATATCTTCCGGTCCGTCCCGGCGTCGGGATAAACCCGCCGGCTACCCATACGGCTGATCACTCACGGCTCAAAGCTCACGGCTCAAAGCTCCCCCCATTCCCCTGCAACCTCCAAGATACACAACCCTGCTCCGGTCGTACCGTGATATTCCGTTGGCGAACTCGTACTTTTGCGTGACACTAACCGGAGCGATTCATGGAACTTCCATCACTCAGGACCGAGCGTCTTCTGCTCAGACCGGCATCGGCGGCGGATGTCTCCGCTCTTGTCGATTATCACAAGCGGAACTGGAACCATCTGGAACCCTTCAGTCCGGTTCCGCCGGAGGGATTCTTCACCGAAGAGTTCTGGCGGGTGAAGATGGAGGGGAGCATCGATGAGTTCCATCTCGGCACGGCCTGCCGGTTCTTTTTCTTCCCGTCGGCAGAACCGCAGAAGGTTATCGGTCATTGCAGCTTCTCGCAGGTCTTTCGCGGGCCGTTTCACGCCTGCTATCTCGGCTATACGGTCGATCACGATTACGAAGGGAAGGGATATATGCGGGAGGGACTCGAAGAGGCCATCCGCTTCATGTTCGAGGAATGGAATATGCACCGCATCATGGCAAATTATATGCCCCACAACGTCCGGAGCGGCAATCTTCTTCGTCGCCTCGGATTTGTTGTGGAGGGATATGCGCGGGACTATCTGCAGATTGCCGGGAAGTGGGAGGATCATATCCTGACGAGTCTTACGAACAGTCGATGGCGGGAGAACGGATAGAACATGAGAGATGAAAAGAAATATCCGGCTCTGCACACCATTGTGGGCCTGCTGATCGGTTGTTGCGATTGATGAACCTGATGATGGAAGCGACATGAAACATCGGCAAAAGGAAGTCGAGTGCAATTGTTCGCGACATTGAAAACACCGGCTGTTGATTCCAGCGCTCTCGGTATTTCCGTAAGTTGTGATCGGAATCAATGCACTACTTATAATCAGATGGAGAGCGATCGATGATAATGCTGAAGAAATGCGGATATGTGTGTGCGGCTGTCGCAGGCTTGCTGCTTGCGACGACCGCCGTCCGGCTCCCGGCGCAGGTCGGTGTCGGTGTCGGTTTGGCCTCTACCGGGGCAGACGTGTTCAAGGTCGGGGGAGAGCTTGAGGATCTTCTGAAAAAGGATGCCGAAGAATTGACCTACGACGACCTCAGCGGCGAGGTCGGCTTTTTCGGTAAGGTCGGCTACAAAAAAGGGTTCGGAGGACTCAGGCTGGTGGGCGATATCTCCTATGCCTACTTCCAGAACTCGCAGATTCGACTGACGACCTTCAACGTCAATCAGGATACCAGCATTTCGGCCACCTTCGAGGTGGGGACGACGCTGATTCCGGTCAGTGCCGGACTGGAATACGTTTTTCAGATCCCGACGATCAGGCCCTACATCGGCGCCTATCCGGTCTATACGTTCGTCAACAGAACATTTACCCGGCTGGAAGGAGAGACGATTGCCGGGATAGAGAATACGCCGGCCGGAGAGAACGAATTCGGTCTCGGGGTGGAAGGAGGGCTGGAACTTGCCCTGATCAACAACCTGACGTTCGCCCTCAGCGGTCGCTATACCGTAGCGAATATGTTCTCCACCGATGAGGATGAAGGGACGTTCGGACTGTTCCAGCTTGGATTCTCGGTCTGGTTCGGAGATATTCTCGGCAACGAGGAGGACGACGACAGGGACGAGTAGTAGAGGGGAGAAAACGAAGCAACGCATGAAGATTATCGACCTGACGTGGAGACTTCCCGGACCCCTTGCAGCCTATTTGCTGGCGAAGCAGGGGATGGAAGTGATCAAATATGAAGACCGGAACCATCGCGACCCTTTTTTGAAATGGAGTTGGGATCCGGCCTTTGCAGAGGTATACGAAGCTTTTCAGAGACCAAAAGAATTGCGGTTGATCGACTTCGGGGACCCGGAGGATGTGGCCGGGCTGCATCGGGAGATCCGGACCGCCGACGCCGTTCTGATGAGCTTCCCTCCCCGGGTGGAGCAGAAGCTGGGACTGACCGAGGAGGAGATCGCCCGCGCATATCGCGGTGCCGGTGTTTGCTTCACACGGCTCGGCTTCCGGCGCGAGGGGAACGAATCGGCCCACGATCTGAACACGCTGGTGCAGAGCAATCTGTTGAAGATGCATGTTCTGGACCGGACCGACGACATCATTGCTCCCCCCTTTCTTCCGGTCACCGGTATCTTCTTCTCCCATCACATTGCCGTCACGGTACTGGCGACGGTGCTGGAACAGCAGGGGAGGGAGGAGCCGATCCAGAACTGGTGCTGGCTTCAGGATGCGGTCGACAACGCACAGGAGGCCTACTATCCGGCGAGCATTCAGGGGAGAACTCCGGCCACCTTCCTGCACAACGGCCGCTTTCCTTGCTACAACATCTACCGGACCGCCGACGGTGGCTACGTTGCGATGGCCTGCGTGGAGCCGAAATTCTGGTCCCGGTTCCGGGAGTTGACGGGTCTGACGGATCTGGGGGATGACGACGGTCTGTGTGAAGGAGAGCGGGCGCGGGAGGTGAAGGGGATCATCCTTGAGCGGATCACATCGAAAACGGCGACCGAGTGGGAGAATATCTTTGCCGGGGAAAATGTCTGCGTCGATGTCATGATGCCTGCAGGCTGACCGCGAACGAGGGGAGAAAATCCCCCGTGCCGAATATCCTTCCATCACCGGCAGCAGTGAGAATTGAACGGGCCCGGAGTTCTTCACAAGGAAGGACTCCAGGCCCGTCCTCTGTTCTCATCTCCTGTCGCGAGGCGGAAACGGATCGTTGCCGTGGCTTGCCGCCCTGCGGATTTTTCCCTCCGTATCGTGAATCAGCAGTTCGGTCTTCTGATTTCTGCTCACTTCCCGTGCATATTCCACCGCTTCGCTTTTGGTCTCGAAGTTTCTGGAGGCGCGTGCGGCTCCTCCTCGTACCACCTTCCAGCCCCCTTGCGGATGGGGAAGGACATGATGTGTGTTCCCGTTCATACGTATCCCCGTCGTATAGTGATGACAATATCTGTCGGAGCCTGAGGTTCCGGCCGATTCCGGATCATTCTCTTGTTGCCCGGGAGACGTCATGCGTGCCGGGGAACAAGAGCCTCTTGTTGCATCAACGATGCCTTCCCCATTCAGAGTTCCCCTTCCGTTTTTGAGAGCGGTAACAATTCAGTCCTTCAGAGTGTCTCTGTTCCGTGCCGAACCGATATCTCCGGTGAGTCCGGAGAAAAGATGGGTTGTAACGTAAGATCGACTTGATGTTCCTTCTCTTTCGGAAGACGGAGCCGTTTTCCTTTCAAACGGAGCATTTCGTTCAAACCCTGAACAGACTTATTTATGATGAATAGAATTTTTCAGTACGTCCTGCCCGCAATTCTGGGGCTTCTCGTTTTTGCCTGCTCCGATGCCGATCCCAATCAGCCGATCGGAACGATTCGTCCCGTCGGCCCCGAAGTCGGACAGGACGCCCCGATCTTTGCCCTGAAGCAACCCGACGGCAAGCTCCTGAGTCTCGCCGACCTGAAAGGGAAGGTCGTGTATATAGATTTCTGGGCCTCCTGGTGCGATCCCTGTCTGGTTCTGTTGCCCAGTCTGAAACAGACGTGGAACGATTACCGGGATCAGGATTTCGTGATTCTGGGGGTCTCGCGGGATTACAACGAGAGCGACTGGAAGACCTTTATCGATACCGCCGGAATCGACTGGCGACACGTCTATGAGGCCCCGCCGAACAAGTCGGGACCGGTCAGCATCGAGTATGGTGTGATCGGTATTCCCCGCACCTATCTGATCGACAAGGATGGAGTGGTGCGCGGCGTTGACCTGGTGGGTCAGGAACTGCGTGATTCGATTGACGCCTATATCAGCCAATAAAAGAGAATGAACCGGAGGGACGTTTTCCCGTCCCGATCGACATATCCTGGCCACCCGGTCGGGAATTGCGGGTACAAAAAGGGTCGGAGAGATGAGATCTCCGACCCTTTCCCTTTTATTCTGCTGCGGCTGATGTGATTGTCTGCGATCCTTCTCTCAACTTCAACTTCCGGTCATCGGTCGGGAGAGAGAATCCCCGGCGGTTGCACGCAGGGCGTCGAGCAGTGCATTGAATTCGGCGGCGCATTCGCCGCATTTGCGGATATGTTCCTCAACCATGGGGAGAGCTTCTCCCGCATCTTTACCGGCAAGGACCAATTCGGCGAATTCGTCGACCCGATCCCAGCAGTCGTCACATGTTACAAGGGGCCGGTCCGCATTTTTCGCGGCCAGCACCACCATTTTCAGAAAATCGCGTTCGTAGTTCATACAGGCTGTTTCTCCGGGGAAGGAGATATTTCCTCGCCGGAAATTCTTACGTCGAAATTAAGAAAACTTCCCCGGTTAGAATTCGGCAAGAATTTCGTCCGGCGTCAGACCCTGTTTTTCCAGTTCCGTCCGGACCTTTTTGCGGGCATCGTGCAGAAGTTTGTAGAGAGCGTTCCGATTGGTACCGAGCTGGCGGGCCACCTCATCCATCGGAACCCGGTGGATGATGATGGCCTTCAGAGCCGTCCGTTGCAGTTCGGTCAGATGATTATCAATGATGTCGCCGACCAGTTGGGCGACCATTCGTCCGGAGGTCAGGGCTTCCGGGTCGGGAGCGGAATCGGGAAAGGTGACCGGCGAGGAACCGTCGCGGGAGGTCGAGGAGACCAGTTGATCGAGCGAAACGTTCTCCCACTGTTTCCGGCGGAGTTCGGAGAAGGCCACGCGCATGGCGATTTTTTGCGCCCACGTCGTAAACCGGCTTTCGCCCCGAAACGAGTCGAGATTGTCGAGAATCCTGAGCAGACTGTCCTGCACGAAATCCTCGATCAATTCCACAGCCCCTTTTCGTCCGAGAATTCCCTTGAGTCCGTAACGGAGTCCCCGGACCAGGATAAGGCGCAATTCTTCCAGTGCCCTCTCCCGGTCCGGTCCTTGGAGCATCTCCACCCATTCCTGGTTGGAACGTTCGCTCAGTTGTTGTGTAAGTCGTCCCTCTTCGGTGAAGAGGAGGCGTAGAGACCGCATATTGCCCCGTTCGGATACCCAGAAACCACCATGTGTGCGAAAGAGATAACACTTGAAAGGAAACGCTCGTTACAACGACTAT
>CAMLOB010000154.1 GCA_946481475.1 uncultured Chlorobiota bacterium
GCGGCCGGAAGGGAACATGGCGTACAGTCAGACGTTCGACCCGAACGCCCGCGTCGCAACACAGAGCGACGCGATGGGGAACACCTGGAACTTTGCCTACGAACCGGAGGGAACCGTCATCACCGATCCGGAGGGAAAGACCGTACGCCACGATCATTCCTCCGCACAGGAACTTCGGGAGCTGACCGACGGGAAGGGGAATGCCTTCGGTGTGGAGTACGACGAAAACGGGAGAAGGACGAAGGTCATTGATCGACTCGGCGCCGTCACAACGATCACCTATCACGCCCCGAGCGGAAACATCGCCTCGATCACCGGAGCCGACGGATCGACGACAACCTACGGCTGGACGGAACGGACCGTCGAGGGACTCCGCTTCTACGATCTGACGACAATCGGCTATCCCGACGGAACCACGGAGAGGGCCGAATACGATTCCGGAGGGAATCTGACGGCCTATATCGACGGTGACGGAAACAGATGGAGCTATACATACAACGCGTGGGGGCAGATCACCTCCGCAACCACGCCTGAAGGGGAAACGACCCGATGGTTCCATGACCCGGCCGGACGCATCGACTCGACGGTCGACCCGAACGGAGAGCGCACGACGTTTGAACAGGACGCCCTTGATCGCCTGCTGCGCATCACCCTCCCCGACGGCACTTCCAGAGAATACGGCTACGACGAGAACAACAACGTGACCGCGTTCACCGATGCTTCAGGCGGAACTATCCGGTACGACTATGATCGGAACAATCGCCGTATCCGAACCACCGACATATCGGGAGATCTCTCGACCATTGCCTACGACGCACTGGACCGTCCGACACTTCTCACTGATCCCGAAGGGGTTCGCACCCGCATTCTCTACAACCGATCCGGTCGGATCGCAGGTCTGGTCAACGGGGGGGAGGATACGATCCGCTTCGAGTATGACCGGGCCGGACACCTGAGCGGCATCGTCGATGCCGGAGGGAATCGGCTGGGACGGGAGACGGACGACGAAGGGGTCACCACCGCCTTTATCGACCAACTCGGAAACCGGTGGAGCATCGAGACCGACGATATGGGACGGATCGTCAAGGCAATCGATCCGCTCGGCGTTGCCGGAGAAGTACGCTACGACGAACTCGGCCGGATACGAACAGTCGTCGACGCGACCGGACGGGAGGAACGTTTCACATACGACGGGCGTGGATTGCTGACCGGGCGGGACTATCCGGGAGGGATATCGGTCTCGTACAGCTACACTCCTTCGGGCTACATACACGGTCTGACCGACCCGCTCGGCAATAACTGGACATTCGAGCGAGACCGGAAGAACCGTCTTGCAGGAGAAGAAGATCCGCTCGGGAACAGCACCGAATATGAGTACGACGATCTCGATCGCCTTGCCCGGATCGAAATGCCGGGCAGTCTCGGCTCGGTGGAATTCCGGCGCGATGCACGGGGTCTGGCCGAGAGCATTCTCTACTCCGACGGCACGCAGACCGATTTCACCTACGACGCCGACGGCAGAACGGTCGCCGGCACACATCTTTCGCTTCACTACGACAAGGCCGGGCGGATCGACTCGACAAACGGACTGGTCGTCGAGCGGGATGACGTCGGCAGGATTTCGGCCGTCGTTCTCGCCCCCGGCAAGTCCCTCTCCTATCGCTATGACGATCGGGGATTTCCGATGGAGATCACCGACTGGATCGGCGGCGCAACGACCTTCGATTATGACGCAGCCGGACGCCTCCGCTCGATCAGGCGACCGAACGGCCTGGAGACAACGTACGGATATGACGCAGCCGGAAGACTGACGCGAATTGAAGAGGAGACGTCGGCAAGCATCACGCTGACGCTCGACCCGCTTGGCCGCACGACATCGGCCGAACGGATCGGTTATCTGAGACCGGCATTGCAGAACGACTCTTCCGCCCGCACCTACGATGATGCGTCGCAGGTCGTCGGGTTCAGCTACGATCCGCTCGGAAGACTGACGCAGGGAGAGAAGCGCACCTGTGTCTGGAACGCCGCATCACAACTGGAAGAACTTGCGGAAGAGGGAGAAGTCCGGACGTGGCGCTACGACGCGCTCGGCAACGTTGTCGAACGGGAAGCCGGAGGGGAACGGACGGGACATCTCTGGAACTACGCCCTCGGGCTCCCCGGCATTTCCGTCGACCGGAACGAAGACGGAACAGACAGACGCTACTACGTTCACACCCCATCGGGCTTCCTTCTCTACTCAATCGATGCGGAGACCGGGGTCCGGCATTTCCACCACTACGATGAGGTGGGCACCACGCTTCTGCTGAGTGACGACGGGGGACGGATCACCGACCGCTATGCCTTCACGCCGTATGGTCGCCCGGCCGGGCGTGAGGGGACGACGGAGAACCGCTACACGTTCGTCGGCGGCTGGGGAGTCGAGCAGGAGAGTCCGTCCGGTCTCTACCGCATGCGCGCCCGACTCTACGACGCCTCCACCGCACGTTTCATCTCACGCGATCCGGCCCGGCTTCTCCATCCGAAACAGGTCAATCCCTACAGATACGCAATGGGCAATCCCCTGCAGTACATTGATGTTACCGGGAGAGAAGAGAGTGAAGTGAGAAAGCAGTTGAGCGAGATCAGAAGCGGCAACGGCGGAGGAGCACTCTTGTTTCTGGCCAAGATCCTGTACGGCCTCTCCACGCGCCCTGAAGAGAAGAGCAACGGACAGACGTTGGAAGAGGAAGCGATCGGTGGGGAGTTCGAGTTTGATGAAGAGGATCCGATAGAACTCGGCGACGGCGAATATGTGTTCGGCAGCGACGAGATCGCGCAGGTACTGCTTCCGCTCAGTGCCCGCAGACCGCAGCAACCGGATCCGGTTTCCGACGTGCTCTTCGATCCGCCCGACAGATCGGGAGGACCGCTGAGCATTCCCGAACTGCGCCGGATTGCCCGGGAGACGGCCGAGATCGACGCCATCGTCAAAGAGATGATGAAATATCTTCCGCCGGAGCCATCTCCTCAGAGTCCCTTCCAGCCCCGGCTCTTTGTGCTGAAGCAACCATCGACCGCAGGAGTGCAGAGACCGGAAAGACCGGTCTCACAGCGCGAAGCTCCGGAGAAGATGATTCTCGGACCGTTCGGCTTCCCGATACCGGCCGGAGGAATCAAGCCTCCTCCTCTGACTCTGGACGATCCGGACGAGGAACCGGAGTTCGTGGAAGAAGATCCGATAGAGTTGGGGGACGGCGAGGAGATACTCTGACCGAAAGGGAACAGGAACGCATATCATACAACACGATCATCAGGGAGTAGATCAATGAACAGACTCTGCAGGAACCTCCTGTCGATATCAACGATACTCTGCACCGTTTGCATTGCAACGGGAACCGCACAGACCTGCACCTACGACGAGTCGGGTCGGCTGTCCGGGATCGCCTACAGCGACGGCTCGACGATCAGCTACGGATACGACGCCAACGGCAACCTTCTGGAACGGATTACCCGGGTACCGTCCGGTGCGGCGGAAGACATCGGCGGCGAAGAACAGACATGGCGTCTGACCGCCGGCCCGAACCCGGCATCGGGAGGGATAATGTTTTTCCTGAGCGGACCGGCAAAAAGACCGATGTTCGCCACAGTCATCAGCGCCGAAGGGAAGCAGGTAGCTGCCTTGTCAATAGGGAATGCGGAGATGCAGCGGGGAGAATTCTACTGGAACGGCACGGACGAATCCGGCAGCCCCCTTCCGAGCGGAGTCTATCACATCCGGCTGTCCACTCCCGACGGTCTGGAAGTTGTTGCAGTGGAGAAGATCGTGTTGCTCAGGTAGGGAGAGGAACCGGGAATCGACTCTGCAGAAAGAGCCTCAGAAGGACGGAAGGACAGATCCGGATAGCTGCCGGGCAGACCCCGACAGGGGGAAACGGAACGTGCCGTTGAAGGTGCATTTTGCTCTTCAACGGCACTCTGCCGATACTTCGGGAACATTCGATGTAAACGCAAACGCTCCGGGTCCGGAATACCGCACACCGGAACCCCCTCCTCCTGTTTCTCCTATCTGACCAGCTTGAACTCCACCCGACGATTCAGTGCCCGCCCTTCCGGCGTCTCGTTTGTGGCCAGCGGAAGCGTCTCGCCGTAGCCTTTCGAAACCAGGCGCCCTGTGGCGATGCCGTTCTCGATCAGCCAGTTGACCACCGACTGTGCGCGGCGTTGCGACAGACCGAAGTTGTACTCGTCCGATCCGTCCGAATCGGTGTGGGCGCCGATCTCCACGCGGATGCTCGGATAGTCGTTCAGCAGGCTCACCAGCTTTCTCAATTCCGGAATGCTCTCCGACTTCAGATCGGATTTATCGAAATCGAAGAAGATATTGTCCAGTCGGAACGTCGCCCCGGTGGCGATCGCCTGATCGATGGAGATCACGTGCAGATCCTGCACAAGCTGCGCCCCCCTCTTCACTCCTCCGGCATCGAGTTCCTCCGGCGTCGGGATATATTCCGGCACCACCGGCGTCAACCGATATAGCCGTCCCTCGTTGATCGGCGTCCGGTAGCGTCCCTCGGCATCCGTCTCGATCACCATCACCGTCTCCAGCGTCCCGGCATCATCGATCTGCACCTTCCCCCGGATTCCCCTCCCGCTCTCATCGAGAATCTGTCCGCGCAGCGTCGTCTGGGGCAGCAGGAGCGTGAAGTCACGGTAGACCGTATCTCCCTTCTCCACATCCGTCAGATCGACGCTCTCGCTCAGGGGCAGATAGAGTTCCGAGTTGATCTCCGCCCCATAGATCTTCCCTTCAACGATCTCCACTTCGTACTCACCGGTAGTCGCATTCGTCGGGATACCGAGCCTTGAATCGTTGAGCGATTCTCCCAGTTCGATAATCGTCCCGACCGGCCGTCCATCCTCGTCCCGCACCCGTCCCCGCAGGATCGTCACCTTCGGCGCCTCCTTCATCTTCGAGCGGTAGACCAGTTCGTAGGTCGTCGTGATGTCGGTTCCGATCTCGTCGAGAATCGTTGTGAAGGGGGAGCGGATGTTGTACTCCTGACCGAGCGTCAGACGGGTGACGACGGCACTGTTGTTCTTGCAGGGTTCGTGGATCGTGTAGAGCCGGGCCTTCATGTCCCAGAGCATCGCCGTCAGATCGGCCTCGGTCAACTCGGCGTTCTGCTGCACCACCCAGTCGTCGGTGATCAGCACCAGGATCCGCTGGGCGTCCGGACGGTAGTTCATCCGGGTAGCGGCCTGCACCGCCAGCGTGCTGATCTCGTCGCCGCCGATCGAGGCGGCGTTCGAGACGAACCGGCGAAACTTCTGGAAGTCGGCCGTCGGGTGGAGCGTGTCGTAGATGATCGAACCGTAGAGAACACCGCCGATCCGGTAGTCCGCACCGCTCGACTCCATGTGATCGACAAAGCTCTGGGCGTTTGTCCGGACCGCCTCGATCTCTCCCCCCATACTGCCGGAGCAGTCGATAATCATCGTCACGTCGACCGGGATGCGGCGGGTGGAGTCGATCGGGCGAACCGAGACGATCTCCAGCGTCGGATCGGCAAAGCTGAAATCGCTCTTGCTCAGTCCCCGAACACTCCGCCCCTCATTGTCGGTCACCTGCATGTAAACCGAGACCAGGGGGAATTGCGAGTTGTCCATTGCCTGTATGCCGATCGAGTATCCTTGCTGCGAACGAATCGTCAGCGAGTCGTTCTTCATCAGTTCGCTGCTCCGGACCGGACGGGAATAGAAAGTCTTGCGGATGCTCTTGAAGATATCGTTCGGGTTCGGCGAGATGTCGGCCAGCGCATCGGCCAGCGCCCGATAGCTTCCGCCGCCGGTTCTCACCGTCTCGAAAAGATCGGCCGGCGTGTCGTATCCGGTCGGCGTGAAATCGCACGGTCGCTTCAGCGCCAGCGGATCCTCCGTAGCATCGCTGACGGCATATTTGTAGGAGAGATCAACCGGCGTGTAGGCCCGGTCCGGCGCCCAGCCGAGACGTGTGGAGGGGGGAGTAAACGGCCCCTCCTCCTCATACCCTTCCGATCCTTTCGGACGGTACCGCACGATCCCGACTCCCCCTTTGTACCCCACATTCCCCGTCTCCATATCCAGTTCGTTGAACGATCCGGCAATAACATCCCGACCGAAGAGCATCTCCACACCGAAGCGAAAATCCTCCCTGTTGAAGTCGAACGAACTGCTGACGGCGATCACCTGTTCAAAAAGCCAGAGATCAAGTCCGAGCTCCGGCGTCAGCTTCGACTCCTCACCGAACGTGTCGAACCGGTTGTAATAGAGCGAACCGCGAAGCGCAAACCAGTCGGCCGGTCGCCAGTTGGCGTCGAAGGCAAAACGGGCATCGCCGGAATTGGCCAGGATGTCCTGAATGACGATGCCGGTCAGCAGCTTGCTGAGAGGGGAGGCGACCAGACCGAGAGAGAATTCTCCATCATCCAGAATGCTCCCCCCATCGCTCCACCCGACGCTTGCCCCCACCCAGAGGGGAAGGTCATCGACGACGTTCAACGGAAAACCGAGACCGCTGTAGAACCGCTGGACGTTCCCTTCGCTTGTCGTCCCCAGCGTCCCGGCCCCCAGATACCAGTACTTGGCAAAGAGACCGTACGACATGTTACTGAAGGAGAACCCGGTGTCGTACCCCGCCCCCGCAACGAAATCCGAACTGTTCTCCATACCGAGCACAGCCGGATTCCATCCGGTCGACGAGGCATCACCCGGCAACCCGAGCCGCCGGTTTGTGAAGTCCTCCGGTTGCAGCACCGATTGCGCCGCCAGTTCGCAGAAGGCGACAAGCAGAAAAAGAGCCGGCAGCAGAATCCGTCGTCGGTCGAACATAAAGTCAGTTACGTGAGAGAAAGAGCCTTATTCAACAAGAGTCGGGACGCGCTCAGACCCGTGTGAGTCGAACCGAGAACGTCCCGTTTGTAATCGTTATCGTATCGGATGAATCGTCCGGATTGGTCAGCACCCCCTGGAACGTTCCATCGACGATCTCACCGTCGCTTGCAACAAGCGTAATGGTGCAGTTATTTCCGACGCAATTATACTCCTTGTCCATACCTCCGTCCCCCTCCACAACAAGCGTAATGAAGACATCGGCCCCGGTCAGCGTCGTCGGATACGTTCCGTTGTCGATGTCGAATCCGCTGAACGAGATCGTGATCGACTGCACCGGCGCCGACGATGTGGAACCGCTGAAACGTCCGTTCAGGATCGTCTCGTTGTATTCGGAAAGGGAAGTCTCGATATCGAAGGTAATAGCCTCTCCGTCTATCGTTGCCTTCAGTTCCTTGCCGTTCCCCACATTCGGTTCGGTCGGCGTCTCCTCACATCCGGTGAGCGTTGCAAGAGCAAAAGCAACGATCCCAACGATTCCCCCGAATCGAAATCGTCCACTGTTCATAGAAATCTCCTTGAGAATGAATGGTCTGCGATAAACTACTGATTGTGCATGGATTGATGCATGGGAAAGACCATTTGACGGGGTAAAGATAACAACAAGGAAATTGTCGATTGTCGATTGTCGATTTGCGAATGAAGAGAATGAGGGGAGTGGCGATTGTCGATTTGCGAATGAAGAGAATGGGGGGAGTGGCGATTTTCGATTTGCGAATGAGGAGAATGAGGGGAATGGCGATTTTCGATTTTCGAATGAGGAAAGACTTTGCGGGCCGGTGATATCCTCGGCAACACCCCACCCGGCATTCGCAAATCGTCATTCCGCATTCGACATTCGCAAATCGTCAATCGACATTCGCAAATCCTCATCCCTCATTCGACATTCGCAAATCGTCAATCGAAAATCGAAAATCCGCATTCGACATTCGCAAATCCTCATCCCTCATTCGCAAATCCTCATCCCTCATTCGCAAATCGTCATTCCGCATTCGACATTCGCAAATCCTCATCCCTCATTCGACATTCGCAAATCGTCAATCGAAA
>CAMLOB010000155.1 GCA_946481475.1 uncultured Chlorobiota bacterium
GATCGATGCGTCGGCGGCTTTTGCATCCTCCACCGTCTCGATGTTCAGGAGAATGTCCCTCCGCACCTTTCGCAGGTCCAGCATCCGGCTCGACCCCTCCCCATCTGCAGACGTCGCATCGGCGGTTGTCGATTCCGCGACGGTCTGCTCGGTCTGCTCCCCTTCGACCCTTTCGGCTTCAGTCCCCTCATCCCCAGCTTTGTCGCCGCAGGCGACAAGGAACAGAGGAAGCAAAAAGAGAATCAGTGAAAAGCCCTTCGGCATCCTGAGATGCCGGTTATTCCGGATATTCATAACAAGTCCTGTAAGAATTTGATGTGCGAATACATGCCGGGAACACTCAGCTTTGCATACTCTGCATCGCCTCGGTGATAATCGGGCCGATCTCCGGATCCGATCCCAGACGCATCACCTCTTTCATCATCCTGTTGGTCAGTTCTTCAACTTCCGGATCGTTCGCCAGCTTCTCGGCTTCCCCTTCGGTCCCCTTCATCTCCGACATTTTCTTGCCGAGTTCCATCAGCTTGTCCTTCTTGGCGTTGGCATCCTCTACCGTCTTGATGCTCTCAAGCGTTTCGACATATTCTTTCAGGACGGATTTCACATCGTCGGCGCTGCTGCCGCATCCGGCAGCCGTGAAGGCACTTGCCAGAAGGCCGAAGCCGAGCAGCATGGAGACTGTTCTGTTGAGCATGATTACTCCCTGAGATTTTGTGTATTGTTTGCAGGACGTGGTCGCTATAATCCCCGCATTCCGTTGGGTCGGGAATGCAGACGTTACCGTATCTCCGCCCCTTGTCGCGCTTCGACCTCCGCAAGCTTCTGCGCAACCTCCGGCAGACTGTCGATTCTCTCACGTTCGGTCCGCAGACGCTCGAAGGCCGGCTGGGTCGGATTGCTCCCCATACGGTCGAGCAGTGCGTTGCCGTAGCGGGCCGAGGCTTCGTTGAACGCGTCGATACGGGATTCCAGATGGCGGATCGTCGGCGCAAGCCGCTCGACATCTTCCACTGTGCGAAGCTCTCCCAGAACCAGCGCAAGCGAGTCGGCCGCTTCGTTGTAATCGGCAATGGCCCGGTCCATTTCGGCATGGGTCGCGGCGGAGTCCGTAACGGCAGTCGTGTCCCCTTCGGGAACGTCACCGGGTTTCGTATCGCCGCAGGCGGCAAGGATGAAAACCAGAGCGAATGCAAGGAGCGGGACTCTGCAGCCCCTCCACATTGACAGGTTCATAGGTGTACAGCGTCTTGTTGTGTCGATAGTACGATAAAACGTTGAAAATACGGACGGCAATATACGGAAAATGCCCCGGGATGACCGGACGTATTGAATCCGGACGATCCTTCTTTTTTCCCTCCGTATCTTCGCCCGTTGTTGAAATTTCCGTAATGAAAAAGACTTCGCATGTCAACGCAGGAACAACTGGCTCACCTCTACAACGCAACGTTCGGTCACCAACCGGCTCACATCCGGACACTCCGGGCCGACGGATCGAATCGTCAACTCTACAGACTGAGCGGTCCGGACGGACCGAGCGTCGTCGGCGTTCACGGTCCGGATGCCGGAGAGAACCGGGCCTTCGTGGCCTTCTCCCGTCGCCTCCGCGGAGCCGATCTGCCGGTACCGCAGGTCTACGCCTTCGATGAGGACCACCACATCTATCTTGAGGAAGATCTCGGGGAGCACACGCTCTACGACCGACTAAGCGGTCTGCGAACAGGGGATGCATTCCCCGAAGCGATCCTCCCTGCCTATCGCGAAGCGGTCCGTCTTCTCCCCCGTTTCCAGGTGATCGGCGGCCGGGTCATCGACTTCTCGCTGAGCATGCCCCGGGCGGAGTTCGACCGTCGCTCGATGCTCTGGGACCTTCACTACTTCAAGTACATGTTCCTGAAGCTGACCGGCGTGCAGTTCGATGAGGAGAGACTGGAGGACGACTTCGAACGACTGATCGACTTTCTGCTGGAGGCCCCGATCGAGCACTTTCTCTACCGCGATTTCCAGTCGCGCAACATCATGGTCCCGGGAGATGATCCGCAAGGACCCGAACTCTGGTTCATCGACTATCAGGGGGGACGGCGGGGTGCGCTTCAGTACGACATCGCCTCGCTCCTCTACGATGCGAAGGCAAACATACCGGAGGGGATACGGAGCGAACTGCTGGGACTCTATCTGGAGCATCTTTCGGAACTGCTTCCGCTGGATCGGCAGGAATTTCTCCGGCTCTTCCCCGGCTTTGTTCTCATCCGTGCCCTGCAGGCCATGGGGGCTTACGGTTATCGCGGACTCTACGAGGGGAAAGCCCATTTCGTCGCCAGCATCCCCTACGGCGTGCGGAACGTCCTGACGCTGCTCAACGGAGATTTCCCGATCCAACTGCCGGAACTGGCCGAGACGTTCGAATGGCTGGCCCGCGACTACAACGTCCCCCCGACCGAAGAACCGACCTCCGTCACCCCGACTCCGCAGGTTCTGATCACCGCCGGTTCCGAAGCTGAAGAGACGTCGTCACTCACCCCGCTCAACATCCGGATCACCAGTTTCAGCTACAAGAAAGGGAGCTATCCGGTGGACGAGACCGAACACGGAGGAGGGTATGTCTTCGATTGCAGACCTCTTCACAATCCGGGACGCTATCCGGAATTTGCCGGGAAGACCGGCATGGATGAGGAAGTCATCGGCTTTCTTGAGGGACGGGAGGAGGTCGAGGAGTTCTGGCGGAACGTCGCGGCGATGGCCGAGGCGGCCGTCAGGCGGTACCGGGAACGGCAGTTCGATTACCTGAGCATCGCCTTCGGCTGCACCGGCGGCCGGCACCGCTCGGTCTACTTTGCCGAACGATTGGCCGCACATCTGCGCAAGCGGTTTCCGGGAGTCCTCGTCGGTCTTCGCCATCGGGAGCAGGAGGCGTCTGCGGAAGAGGAGGTTGAAGGGGGATAGAATACGGACGATGCAGATCGGGCGGATGGACGCAGATATTTCCGCGCGCATCCGCCCGATTCTTATCCGAAAAGCTTTAACCGACCGAGCCTATGTAGCATACCCGGCAACTTCATCTTCGGTGATTCTCCGGAAGGAGAACTTGTATCCTTCGTAGATGGCCAGACCATAGAAGAGAAAGTCGATGGGACTGCTGAACATCAGCGAGGAGACCGCGCCGATATCGACCATCGAAAGGGTTTCGAAGTAACCCAACCCTTCGATATCCGCGCCAATGCCGACGAGACCGAAGAAATTTCCGAGAAGACACGCGAGGAAAGCAAGTGTGGCCCCGGCGATGCCGAAGATCGGATCGATCCCCTTCCCCCCTTTGCGCATGGCCAGTCCTACCAGCAGACCGACACCGATAGCCATGATACCGATCTGATACCCTGTTCCGATAGTAATCAATGCCCAGACAATCGCACTGACAACGGCCGCGGCGGCAGCCGGAACGATACCCCGGGGAAGGTCCTGCTCAGCCTTCAGTCGCTCACGCAGTTCCTCTTCGGTCAACGACAATGCAACCGGTTCGCTCACCGGCGAGGTCTGCTCCCCCTCTTCGAAATGATTGTTCATGATTAATGATGATTTGATGAATGCTCCCTGAGTCGTGCGCTCAATTAACCACATTCGACCCGATATGACAAACTGTAGCGATCGCCTCAAAGAACAGGCTCGAAGGACAGGAAAGTATTGAGGAGTAAAGAAGCATTCCCTCTCCCCCCCTACAGATCATAACTGAAATACATGCTCAGGATATGGGCAAACAATCCGTCATCGCGACGGTAGTAGGCATAGCGGATCGAGAGTTCCCTGAGGAAGGAGGAGAACGGATAGTAGCGGACGCCGAGACCGGTCTTCAGACTGGTAAAGGCCGAAAGGTCATAGTCGGACGTATAGAACGTTTCGTCGAGCGTATGCTCTCCTCGTGGCCGGAAGAAATCGGCGGCGGTCTGGACGTAGAATCGAAGGAACGGCGTAAACGTCAGCGAAGGGTTCGTTTTCCAGGGGACCTCGATCTCCCCGGTGTGGGAGAGGATGCCGAAGTCATCCCAGTAGAACCGGTAGGAGGACCGCAGCACCCACTCTCCTCCGATAAAGGAGTTCAGACCGATCCCGAGCGGAATCTTCACCCGACTTTCCGGCAGATTCTCCACCTTCGGAAGGAAAACCTCCTGAAAGTAGACCCGATGAAACGGCGTGGCGAGCAGGCCATGTTGCAGTGTGATCCCCGGACTGATGTTCAGGATCATCCGCCGGTTCAGCACGCGCGACCAGGTGAACCGCGCGTTGAGGGAAGTCCGGTTGTGCCGGTCGTACCACTCCCGGTATCGCAGCTCCTGCGGATAGACCAGAGAGGCCGGACCGTACTTTGTCCGCGGGTTCAGGCGCCCCCAGCGCAGGTCATCGAAGAAGCCCTGCAACGAGATCGAATAGGTGTTTGTCTGCGACGGATCGGTGTAGCTGCCGGCCAGATCGCCTCCGAGAGAAAGGTAGTCGGACTCGATGGAAAACAACCCCTTGCCGGTCAGCTCCAGTCCGGCGGCGGGAAAGGACCGTCCGTAGCCGAGAGAGACGTGGTAGCGACCGTCGAGACTGGAGGCGGAGGAGACGTGGAAGTCGATGTTGTCGGTGGAGGCGGAGCTGACCACGTCGACGCCGAGCGAGGCGTAGAGACGGGAGGATTCATCGAGAGGATGGATCAGCCGGATGTCCGGCGCATAGACCTGCAGGTTCTCGGTCCCCTCACCTCCGGTGACCGCCGAATGTTCTCCATCCTGCGTGTAATAGGAGAAGAGGACCTGAAGCTCGGTCTCCGGAATCTTTTTCTTCGCATAGCCGGAATCGGACGATTCGGAGGATTGCGCCCTGACAAGCATCGGCAACGCCGGGAGAAGAAGGAACGGAAGGCAGAATCGGATGAGCGATTTCAGCGCAACTCCGCCGGCGACAATCTTCAATTGCACCCGCATCCACCGCTCCCTTTTCCGGTCTCCCCTCCGGAAGCTCCTTCGCGAATACTCTGAACGTATTCCTCGGTTCCGGAGACGGCACGACTCCCCCCCATTTCACTGTCGTTCAGATAGACCCGCTGGTATGGTTTGACGGTTGTGCAGGAGACCAGACAGAACGTTGCAACGACAACGGGAAGAAAAAACGGAAGGAACAATCGACTGTGTCGAAACGAAGCCGGACGTTCAGAGTGAAGGTCAGCTTTGCGATTCTTCCCCTTCATCACCTCCCTCCGCGAAGTTGTCCGATTGCATCGGTATGAATGTCAAGATCCGACGTCGCATGGATCCGGTTCTCATCATCGACGATAATGCATTCCACATCGGGAAGCTGTTCGACCAGATCGAGGCCGACCTCGACGCCGAGAACGAAGATGCCGGTGGCCAGGGCGTCGGAGAGTTCGGCGCTCGGACTGATCACCGTCACGCTCCGGACTCCCCGGGCGGGCCATCCGGTCCGCGGATCGATGATGTGGGAATAACGAATGCCGTCGACCTCGAAGAACTTCTCGTAGTTCCCGGAGGTGGCCACCGATCCATCGGTAATCGGCAGCCAGAGGAGCATCCGCGCGCGGTCCTTCGGATCGGCGATACCGACCCGCCAGGGCGAACCGTCGGCACGACTCCCCCAGGCCCGCAGATCGCCGCTTGCGTTGATGACCCCTCCGACGATCCCCTCATCCATCAGCATCTTCTGCACCCGGTCGGCCGCGTATCCCTTTCCGATGGAACCGAAGCCGATCCTCATCCCCTCCTTCTTCAGGACCACGCGGAAGGAATCGAGCATCAGAATATTCTCGAACCCGACATTCACAACCGCCCGGGCAACCGCCTCGGAGTCGGGAAGCGTCCGCTGGGTTCCGTCGAACTTCCAAAGATTCCCCACGCCGCCGAAACTGACGTCGAACGCCCCCTGCGTCAACCGGGAGATGGCGAGACTGCGCTGCAGAAGAGCGTAGAGTTCCGGATCGACCTCCACATCCCCCTTCCCCGCCATCCGGTTCAGTCTGCTGGTCTGCGACGTATCGATCCACTCCGAAAGAAGCCGTTCGATCCGCCCGACCTCCGCAACGCTCCGCTGCAGCAACCGGGAAGCCCGGAGAGAATCGGCCGCCACAATCGTGAACTCGAACCCTGATCCCATCAACCGGGCCGACGTGCGAAATTCTCGCAGAGGAGAAGGCGAGGGAAGATACCGTTGAACTTCATCGAGAAAGGAAGAAGGGGAAGCGCCGCTGTGGGAGAGAAGGGCGAGAACCGACTGATCCGGATTCAACAGAAGAACCCGCGGGAATTCTCCGTCGGCGTTGTACCGTTCGGCCAGTCGTTCGTTTCGTTCGACCAGATCGTCCGGCAAACTCTTCCGTTGCGGGAAGTCGGCCCGGATCACCAGAAGATGTTCCTCGACAAATTTCCGCACCGTCGTATCACTCAACACTTCGCGATCGAACCGGATGCAGGGGGCGCACCAGTCGGAACCGGAGAATATCAGAAGGATCGGTCTGTCCTGCTCAACCGCCTGACGGAACATCACCGTTTCGTCAACGTTCTCCTGAGCGTGAACGGTCGAAACGAGGAACAACAGCAGAAAGAATAGGATGGAGAGAGGATAAGCAACACCTCTTCTCTCCGCAGGGACAATATGGATTGCAGAGCGCAGGGAAAGAATCCGGAACATGGCTGATTTCATTCGACCCGAAATTACGGCGCGGACGTACTGAGAAACAAGAGGGGGAAAGACATTATTCCCTTACATCTATCGGTTCTCCAGACGTTTCCGTTCCTTCGGCGTAAGGCTGTCGATCCCCCGCTCGTTGATTTTGTCGAGGATACGGTCGATCTCCTCCCCCTCACCGACTGCGGCCCCGCGACGCCGGGAGATTCTTACATCACGCAGCCGACGAAGAGGGTAGGAACCGTACCGGTCAATCAGCATAATCTCCGGCTTCATCACAATCAGGATCAGGAACAGGAGCGTGGGGAGAAGAAGGATCAGAAACGTGTCCCAATGATGCGGCATCAGATCCGGCTCCAGCAACGCCGCCAGGAGAAGGCCGGTGACCGCCCCGCCGAGATGGGCTTCGTGGCCGATGTTCCCCCGTTTCCGTTTGATCCCGTAGATCGAGATCAGCGTGTAGGCGAAGCAGAAGATCACGGCGTTGATGGAGACCGGAAGGAAGAGAAAACCGATGTCCGCATCGGGATAGAGGAAGGTGAAGGCGAACATGATGCCGCTGATCGCCCCCGAAGCTCCGACCGCCGAGTAATCGCCGTGATGCCGGTGAATGTAGAGAGCCAGCAGACTCCCGCCGACAAGGCTCCCGAAGTAGATCAGCAGATAGGAGTGAACCGGAAGCGACGCTTCGACGATCCGACCGAAAAAATAGAGGGCAAGGGCATTGAAGCCGAAGTGGAACCAGTCGGCATGGAGGAAGCCGGAGGTGATGATCCGGTAATACTCCCGGCGGATCAGAACATCATCGACCCGGAAGAGATACTTCTCGAAGGCAAAGGAGTTCCTCAGCGTGTAGAACGTGGTGAGGAAAAACGAGACGATGATAATGATGGTGACGATTGCGTCCATAACCTGAACCTTTGCGCCTTTGCCCTTTGCGCTCTTTGCGTGAGTGTTTTTCACGCAAAGGACGCAAAGAGCAAAGCATCCATTCCTATCCCCCGCACGAACATTGCTTTATTCCCTCTGCAGTCACATGTCCCATGATACACCAATAGGCCTTGAACTTGCTGAGAGGGACCGGGTTGTAGGCGACGGGATAGAACCGAAGGTAGTCGATCTGCATCTGCCGGTTCGTGTCCAGTTCGCCGTAAACGTCGGCAAGCGACGCTGTGGAGATTTCCTTTACCTCATAGGTTTTGCCGAAACCGTATTCCGTGCTCCAGGCCGAACCTGTCCCTGAAGCCCCCCCCAGATC
>CAMLOB010000156.1 GCA_946481475.1 uncultured Chlorobiota bacterium
AGCTGTGAGCCTTGAGCTGTGAGCCTTGAGCTGTGAGCCTTGAGCTGTGAGCTGTGAGATGTCGTTTATTGTTTTCTTTCCGGGTGAGCGGCTCAGTATGTTCTGGCCGAATGTTCCTGCTCCCGCATTCTGTTCTTCTGTTTGTACACGATGGTGATCGGAGCCCCCATGAACCCGTAGTGCTGACGGATGGTATTCTCAAGATACCGCGTGTAGTGTTCCGGCACCAGATCCGGATGGTTTGTGAAGCAGAGGAAGACCGGTGGGGCCGCCTGCGGCTGCACGATATAGTTGATCCGGAGATCTTTCCCCTTGACCGCGGGAGGAGGATGGTGATCTATCGCCCCTAAAATCACCTCGTTCAGTTCGCTTGTACCGATCCGCTTGTTCCGCTCCTCGTGGACCGCTTTGGCAACCTGGATCAGATTCGTCAGGCGCTGTTTTGTCAGTGCGGAGATGAAGAGAATCGGGATATAATCGAGCATCGGAATCCGCTCGTGGATGGTCTTCTCGTACTGTGCCGCCGTGTTCGAATCCTTTTCGATCAGATCCCACTTGTTGACGACGATCATCACCCCCTTGCGCCGCTCCACCGCCTCGGTCACGATCCGGGCGTCCTGCCGGTCGAATCCCTGCTCGGCATCGATCACCACCACAGCAACGTCGCACCGGTCGATCGCCTTGATCGTCCGGACCACCGAAAAGAGCTCGATCGACTCGCTGACCTTCTTCCGCTTTCTCAGTCCGGCCGTATCGACCAGCAGAATCTCCTCGCCGTAATACTTCACCACGCTGTCGATCGAATCCCGCGTCGTCCCCGGAATATCCGTAACAATCGACCGCTCTTCCCCCAGCAGCGCGTTCGTGATACTGCTTTTGCCGACGTTCGGGCGACCGACCAGGGCGATCTTCAGCCGATCATCCTCCTCATCCTCGACAGGAGCTTCCGGAAAGTGGGAGACGACTTCATCAAGTAGATCACCGGTTCCCCGACCGTTGATCGCCGAGAGACCGTAGGGTTGCCCCAGACCAAGCTCGTAGAACTCCACACCGGCCTCCTCGATCTGGTCGTTGTCGGCCTTGTTGACCACAAGAAGGACCGGTTTCGATGCCTTCCGCACGAAGTCGGCAATATCCTTGTCAATCGCTGTCAGTCCGGAACGGGCATCGACCACGAAGAGGATCACCTGGGCTTCCTCCAGCGCAACCTGCGCCTGCGCGCGGATGGCACTCTCGAACAGTTCATCGGAGTTCGGGACCAGACCGCCGGTATCGATCAGCGTGAACCGGTGTCCGGCCCACTCCACATGTCCGTAGAGTCGGTCGCGGGTCACCCCCGGTTCATCCTCGACGATCGCATCGCGACGCTTGATGAAGCGATTGAAGAGCGTCGATTTCCCGACGTTCGGCCTTCCTATAATTGCGACGGTATTGGTCACGATAATTCCAGTTAAGATCGATCAAAAACATACACGGCATACCGGTTGGAGCTATCCCCCCGGACTTTCCCCCGGCCGGGCATTCCCCAGAACGACGTCGCGGGCCTCCAGCAACCGGGCGTAGACCTCCTCCATCCCCTGCGAGACCACCCGGGTCTCATCGAGCGTCGGCATGAAGTTCGTATCGCCGTTCCAGCGGGGAACGATATGGATGTGAACGTGGCTCTCGATAGCCGCCCCGGCTGTTCGCCCCAGATTCATTCCGACATTGAACCCGTGCGGGCGAAGTCCTTCCCGCAGGATTTCGGTCCCCAGCGCCGTCAGGTCGATCATCTCATGGCGTTCCTCCTCTTCCAGCAGAAGGAAGTCATCGATCTGGCGCACCGGCACCACAAGCAGGTGACCGGCATTGTAGGGATACTTGTTCAGAATGATGAACGCCAGCCGTCCGCGATGGAGCATCAGGTGTTCGGCATCCCGCTTCGGTTCTTCCCACGCCGCCCGGAAGGGACTTCGATCCTTTGGAAGTTCCTCGTGCGTGTCGATAAAGTGTGATCGCCAGGGAGACCAGAGTCGTTCCATGCCTGCAAAGGTACAAAGCAGCCGATTGAGACCCGCGCTACGTTTCCGAAAATTGCTATGTTTGCGCCTGTTCCAGCAACCGACAGAATCAACGAACCATACAGATGGCGCTGAATTACGACGATCTTCCGAAACTGGTGCTGCCGCCGATTCCGGATCTGCACAAGCTTGAAGTCTACCGCCGCAACGGCGGCTACGAAATGTACCGCAAGGCTCTGACGATGACGCCCGATCAGGTGATCGAGGAAGTCAAGAAGTCGGGTCTGCGGGGTCGCGGCGGGGCATGTTTCCTGACCGGACTGAAGTGGAGCTACATGCCGAAGGGGGACGACAAACCGAAGTATCTCTGCATCAACGGGGATGAATCCGAACCGGGATCGTTCAAGGACCGGCAGATCTTCGAGTTCAATCCACACCAGATGATCGAGGGAATTCTGATCGCCGGCTATGCGATGGGGATCAACACCGCCTACATCTATATCCGCGGCGAATATCACAAATGGGTCTCGCTGACCGAGCAGGCAGTGCAGGAAGCGTATGATGCCGGACTGATCGGCAAGCGGATGAAGGAGACCTTCGGCGGCGACTACTCGATGGAGATCGCTGTCCACAAGGGGGCCGGAGCCTACATCTGCGGCGAGGAATCCTCATTGATGGAATCGCTTGAGGGGAAGCGTCCCTACCCCCGCATCAAGCCCCCCTTCCCGGCCCAGAAAGGACTCTGGGGAATGCCGACGACGATCAACAACGTCGAGACGCTGGCAAACGTCCCGGTGATTCTCCGGATGGGTGGAGAGGAGTTCGCAAAGATCGGCGCGCCGACGCACCCGGGAACGATCCTGCTGGGGATCTCCGGTCACGTCAACAAGCCGGGCGTCTACGAAGTCCCGACCGGTCTGCAACTGCTGGACATCATCAACGATCTGGCCGGAGGAGTGCCGAACGGGAAGAAGATCAAGATGGTGATTCCGGGAGGAAGCTCGATGCCGCCGCTGCGGGGGGATGAACTCGAAGGAATCAAGATGGATGCCGACAGCATCAAGGCGGCCGGAAGCTATATCGGAACGGCAGGAGTGATGGTGATGGATGAGGATACCGACATCCCGCACGTTCTGCGGCGGACGATCCACTTCTACCACCACGAGTCCTGCGGACAGTGTACTCCCTGTCGCGAGGGATGCGGATGGCTGGAGAAGATGCTGACCCGGGTGGATGAAGGGGATGCCACATCGGCCGATCTCGATCTGCTGATCGACGTGGCGAACAACATCGACGGGAACACGATTTGCGCTCTCGGGGAGGCGGCCGCCTGGCCGACGAAGTTCACCATCCAGCGACTCCGCGAGGAGTTCGAGAAGAAGGTGAAAGATGTCCGTCCCCACGAGCCGAAAAACATCGTCCACGGTCTGCGGGCCGACGCCCATCAGATCGATGCGGTGCCGGTGACGAACAACGGACATTAAACGAATCTCGGTCTCGGCGACGCAGACGCAAAACCGAGAAGAGATCGGACTGAAAAATGATCGGGGATCATACCGTCCTGAGCTGACGATATGATCCCCGATTTTCATTGTTTCAGCACCTCGGTCAAGCCCCGAACATCGCGCCGAACGTTCCGGCAAGGAATCCCAGCAACGCGGCAATTGCCACAACCGCAGCAAGCAGGATCAGCGTGGCCTTTGCAATACTGCTGCGGGCGATAGTCGCCGTGCCGATGCCGATCACGACAAGCCACCAGATATAGGGGAGACTGAAAACACCGAGCACCGCACCGAGAACAGGTGAGTCGATATCGACCAGAGCAGCGGGTCCAAGCTGCAGATTGGGATTACCCGTAATACGTATCAGCCCGAACTGAATCAAACCGCCGACCGCACTGATGATGCCTGCTAACGAAGCGACAGCGAAGCCGTGCACAAAGCCGACACGTGATTCACGCCCCTCCTCGATCACCTTGGCAACAATGAACACAAGAAGTCCCACAAGCAGAGCAATGATCGGCACCCCGAGAACCGCCGAGATAAGTCCCCCGAACATATACTGCGCATCGGAGACACTTTCAACGGCCTCCTGCTGCTCCTCGATAGCCTCCCTTTCCGATGACGTCAGTCCCGGATCATCCAGCATCTCCTCGAACCGCTCGGCCTGCATCTCCTTGAGGTTGCCGATGTACTCATCCGAGCCGAACATCATGAACGATGTGATGAGGCTGAGCAGAATCGCCACCCCCAGACTGATCCCGATCACCCCGCCGAGTTTCGTATTAAGCAATCCGGCGAAAGCCCGTTTCGGTGCGGTCACCGTGTAGAGAACCCGGTCGGTCGGCGTTAACTCCGAGCCCTCCTCTTCCATCTGAAGTGAAGCTTCACCTTCGTTCTGAAGAAAATGTTCTTCTTCATGCAATTCTTTAGCATTCCGATCTTCCATAGAGCAGTTTGTTATGTGAACGATTGTTGTATGATAAAGGTAGTATACGATGACAATGATGAAGAGACCGACAGATAACTTTTTCCTGCCACTACGGCAGACTCCAGACCGAACCCGTCCAGCAATTCCACTGCCTTCAGCCCCTCCCCGGTCGTTCTGAAACGACCTCCATGAAGCAGTACTTAATGAACAAAAATTAAGAAAAAACCAACGCGTTAAGCGTTTTCTACACCTTGCGGTGACCTTTCGTCGGAATGTAAATTATCGCGTGTTTATTGTCCGTTTATACGGGACGACATTACAGTTTTGTCAGATTGGCATTTCGACTGGCTTCGGGCAACTCAAGGCTTTATATTTGCCGCCGTCAAATACAGGTCCGCCTGGTCATGAGTTGCTATCGAAGCCTCCACCTGTCCGGACCCTTTTCCGGGGTCGACAGGGTCCGAATCAAGAAGACAAATCCAAAAGATATACAGGGGTCTACCTATGCGTTTGTTCTCGTCCGTCCTGCTCCTTTCGATTCTGACGTTTGCCGGTTGCGCTCAGCAGCAGGCGATGCAGCGATCGAAGCCGGTACCGAAGCCGATACTCATTGACGAGTATGCGGTGCTTGACGATAAAACATCCGCCCCTTCACTTGCCGACGAACAGATCCGTAAACACCTGGAGACGGCTCGCGCCCATTACCTCAAAGCCCTGAAGCTCGTCGAGAAGAGCGACCACAAATCGGCGGCGAAGCATTTCGAAGCATCGGTCACGATCCTCAACAATCTGGTAACCCATCCGGATATCGATGCGCTTCCCGAATATACAAGGCTCTCTCAAAGCGTCATTCGTGACTACGAGGACAAAATCACATCGATCGACGACCTCGATTCGACGAGCAGCTTCTTCGTTCTGCGCGACAAGATGTTTCAGGAGATCGAACTTCTGCCGGTTGCATGGCGTCCCGTTTCGTCTCCGGCCGAAACAGGCAGCAGTCGTCCGGATACGCTGCAGATTCTTCTGTCCGAAAACGAGGCGGTTGACCAGACAATCGCATTCTTCACAACCGGAAAGGGACGCAACTACATGGCCAAGTGGCTTGCCCGCTCCGGACGCTTCTTCCCTCTCTACGAAAAAATCCTTGCCGAAGAAGGTGCGCCGGACGAGCTGAAATATCTCTCGATGATCGAGTCGGGACTGAACCCGACTGTGACATCGAAGGCCAAGGCGGTCGGTCTCTGGCAGTTCATCTCCTCGACCGGCAAGGCATACGGTATGGACCAGGACTGGTATCGGGACGAACGGCGCGATCCGGAGAAGGCAACGCGGGCGGCGGCACGCTACCTTCTGGACCTCTATGAAGAGATGGGAGACTGGCATCTGGCCCTCGCCTCCTATAACTGCGGTCCGGGACGTATGCGTCGGGCAATTCGCAAATCGGATACCGCCCACTACTGGATCGCCCGCGAGAACCTTCCGCGCGAGACGCAACGCTACGTCCCCCTCTACATTGCCGCCGCAAAGATCGCCCGCGATCCTGAAAAGTATGGGTTCACAGACATCGTCTTCGAGCAGCCGGACGATTATGAAACGCTTCCGGTGAAAGGGGGCTACTCCTTCGATCTTCTGGCCGGCGCAGCCGGTTGTTCGGTCTCGGAACTCCGCACACTGAACCCGGAACTGCTGCGCGACCAGATTCCGCCGGATGAGAGCGAGTACGGACTGCGTGTCCCGGCCGGACTTTCGCAACGGCTGGCGCTGGCGCTGGATACGATGCCGGTCCCGGCGAAGCCGGAGATTTCCTGGATTCGTCACAAGGTACAGCGTGGAGAGACCGTCACGCGCATCGCCGCACAGTACGGCGTCCCTGTCTCCGAAGTGCTGGATGCAAACGGCATGACCGCCAGGAGCACACTGCTGCGAGGAAAAGTTCTTCGTATTCCGGTCGGCTCGAAAGCATCGTCCGACGACGACGGCAGATCGGAGGGTGTTGCCGAAACGAGTGCGCAGGAGCCGGAGGAGAACCGGACGACAACCCGGGAAACCGAAACGGTAGCCGCAAAGGAAACGCCATCGAAGAAGACGACACCAGAGCCGCCGGCCGCCTCGAAGAACACGAAGCAGATCAATACCTCCGCAATGATTGCCGAAGTTCCGACCGCCGAACGGAAATCCGATCAATCTGATCTGGACAGAATCGAACAGCGGGCGGCAGAGCCTGTGACCGGCGGATCGGCCGCCTCGGCATCGGTACCGGAGACGAAACAGGTGCTGGCCCGCGCCGAGGAAGCAAAGCAAAAGACGGAGACGAAATCCGAAAAGAAGTCGACCTATACCACGCACAAGGTCAACCGGGGCGAGACACTGAGCGGCATCGCCGGCCGCTACGGCGTGTCGATGGATGATCTGAAGGCATGGAATCCGAAAGGGGTAACCTCGTCGAACGATGTTCTTCTGGGAGCCACGTTGAAGATCTACGCCGAGGGATCCGCACCGAAGAACAACGTTGCCGCGTCGACGAAGAAAAACTCTTCGAAGCGGATCGCGCAGACGCGCAGCTACAAGGTGCGCCGCGGCGAAACGCTGAACGAGATCGCATCAAAGTTCGGCGTCAGCGTCAGGACGCTTCGCAATAACAATCCTCGTCTGAATCCGAACAGAATCCAGGCCGGACAGGTCATCAGGATTCATTAAACGTTGAGAGAGAAGATCAGGCAAGGAAAAGCCGCATGGAGCTGTCCGTGCGGCTTTTTTTCGTGCCGATCCCGATTCTCGAATTTCGATTGACGATTTTCAATTACCGAAGTATCCGCTACCCTTCCCTTTTTCTTTGGCATCAGTTCTGAGCCTTGAGCGAAGAGCTGTCAGCTTTCAGCCGGTAGAGAGCTCCTGATTCCTGTCTCTCGACTCGCAACTATTCAACATTCGCACATCGCACTTCCATCTTCCCCTCCAGTCAGTACTTCAGCATTCGACTGATTGCAATGCCCCAAGTATCACCTGACCCTTTCTTTTATTCAACATTCGCAAATCGTACTTCGCAAATCGACATTTGACACCCCCCGCTCCAAAAAAAACGAAGGGGAAACGACACCACGCCGTTTCCCCTTCGCCTTCGATTGATCGACCGGCTTACGCCGCTTCTTTCTGAATCCGCATTCCGTAGAACGATCTCCAGACGAAGAAGACCGAGATCAGGAAGAAGACTGCAGCGAGCGTGTGAACAAGCCCGCTGTTGTCCACACTCAGACTGACGGCAAGTTCAACTGCCAGAAGCCCGAAAAGCGTGGCGAACTTGATGACGGGATTCATCGCCACTGATGACGTGTCCTTGAACGGGTCGCCCACGGTATCGCCGACCACGCTGGCATCGTGCAGGTCGGTGCCCTTGGCCTTCAGTTCGACCTCCACCACCTTCTTGGCGTTGTCCCACGCGCCCCCGGCATTGGCCATGAAGATGGCCT
>CAMLOB010000157.1 GCA_946481475.1 uncultured Chlorobiota bacterium
GACGACACGCTGTCCAGTATCTCCGCAAAAGCTTCAGCCCCTACCATCAATTCGAAGTAGTAGGCGGGTTCACCTTCGACATCGACAAGCGGTACACGGAGAGCTCCGTCGATATCACACCAGAGCTCCACCTGTGCGGCGAAGTTCTTCCACGGAAGATCGGATCCGCTTTTCAGCTTTGCTTCAAGACACATGAACATCTCATCCACCTCCTGATCGGTCAGGCTGTTGACGGTCGGATGAAGATCAAGTAAGGCGGGGAGCGCGGCAAGCCGCCCCAGACAAGGCTGGAGTGAGGAATCGGCATTGGCGTAGACTCCGAGGATCATCCGGTTCCCGAATTGCTTGCGAAGTTTATGGAGTTCGTTCCGGACCGGCGCATCCTTTCCGGCCCCGTTCTCCTCTCCCTCCTGCTGTTTGCTCCCCTGGATACACGAGGCCAGGACAAGAGCAAGCAGAAGACCACATACACAGCAACCGGGGTTGTCGCTGCGAAGAACTCTTTCAGGCATACTTCTTCCCTCTTGTGAGTGAACCTTACCGGCCGTTCCGTTACCGAAGCTCTGTCCGCCGGAAACTCAACGGACGATCATGCAGTGTTGCACAAGTTCCTCTCCTCCCCCCTTCACTACCAGATAGTAGACTCCCGAGGGGAGATCGGCAACGCGGATCGTTTGTCGGTTCTCACCCGGCTCCAGCACCATTTCCTCCGGCTCCCTCACCCGATCTCCTGCGGCATTGAACATTTCGATCCGCACCGGCATGCGTGAGCCGAGCGTGAAAGTCAGCGAAAGATCCGCCGTGTGCGGAACCGGATTCGGTTGGATCGAGAGATCCAGGAGATTCTTCGGTCTTTCCGTATCGCGCACGCTGCTCAGCGTATCCACGACAACTGCCTGCAGATTTGCGTTCCAGCTCAGCGGGCAACTATCCTGAGCAATCACCAGCATATCGGTGTAAGTCCCCGGTTGATCTGCAGAAAAGCGTACCGGAATGATCAGGCGTTCTGAAGGTTGAAGAATCAGAGGAGTCGACGGGAGGTCGGCCTCGAAACCTCTTGAGCCGGGATTCAACAGAATTTGTTTTATCCTGATCGGGCGGTCCCCCTGATTTTCCACTACCACTTCTCTCTCCTGCCTTGTCCCCGTGTGCACCGTGTCGAATGTCGGCGACGCCAGAGCAAGACGCGGGGCAACGTACTCGACCGTATCGTAGAGCACGTTGCCGCTGTAGTCGCGAATCTCGATCACCCCGTATGCATCCCGTTTCGGATCAACTACCTCCAGATAGAAACCGGCTGTCCGGTTCTCCCCCGGAATAAAGGCATCGACGGTCAGACGGTAGTTTGAACCTGCGTTTCCATCGATCCAGATTGTCGAAAGGTTGGAACGGGAAGAGGCGTCATCCGGCATATCCCGAACCGTGGCGGTAATCGTTCCCCCGCAGTCGACCGTTTTGTTCAGCACAGGCGCGACCGTATCGATAATTGTCCGGTTCTCAAGAAGCAGAGCAATGGGGAACCCGTAGGAATCAAAGCTGTTGCCGGCATAGAGTGTGGCGGAAAGCGGACCGGAACTGCGAACTTCCCACATGCCGTTGGTTATCGCACTGGTCAACGCTCCGTATTTCTTTCCCTGAACCGCGGTGGGGAAGTCGTAGCCGGCACCGGGGAGAGCAGTCGACAGCTTCCGCCAGTTTCCGGCACCGGCCGCTTTAATCTCCGCATCGGCAACCGCCGCCGAATCTCCGACAATGTTGATAAAGTTTTGCGGAAAATCCTCAGCGGGAGGAGTTGCGAACACAAACTTGTCCTGATACTGCTCGACGGGCGGCAGGACGATATAGAAGGGGTCGCTTCCAGCGGCGTTGTCATATGTCTGACTGTTATTGTACTGCACCACCTGGATCAGCTTGTTGGAACTGAAGGTCAGCGGACGACGTTCCTCCTCACGGAACTCGATCCAGCCGACTCCCTGCTCTCCTCCAACGCTCGTAAGCGTGGTAAACTTCGTCCCGTTGATAAAGATCTCCGCCCCCGGTTCTCCTGCAAGAATCCGGTAGGTATCCCCCTTTGTCCGGTTTATAAACGGTACGGCATTGTAGGTCCGACCCCAGGATGTAACCGGCGTCATCATCTCAACGAGATGATCACATGCCGGATAACGGGAGTCCGGCAGAAAGGTGCAATTCTGCCCGGCGGTTACCGCCACGGGATGTGAGGCCAGGATATGGGCACCGGTCAGATCGCCGCCATTGCCGACCGACATCGCCGAGAAGACATCCCCCCTGTTCATGGTAATCGTCAATGTCTCTCCTTCCCCATGGTTCGGCGTGTTCATCGGATTGGTGATCGTTACCGTCGTGTTGTCGTATGGAGCGATCACCATGTATTGCGATGGAAGGTTCTGACCCGCACCTTCAACCGAAGCGGCCGAGGAGACAACGTATTCTTTCCCCAGTCCGCTGACCGGAAGCGCCAGAAGACCGTCACTGCTGAAATTCGTCCGGTTCATCCCGTAGACGACAATCGGAGCCTCGGCAACGATCCGTACGGCCTTGTTCCGGTAGATCTGATCGTCCGGGACGGGGGACTGATCATCCCGTACGAATATCTGCCCTTCAAGGGGGGAAAGCTCCACTGTGACAACATCGTTGGGAACCGTAAGAACGCTTCGCAGGAACTGTCCCCCCGCATAGACATCGACCTTGGTCTCCACGCTGGAACTGATATAAAGCTGTATGTATTTTCGGCCGGTCGCCGCTTCCCAGTTTGCCGGGAAGGCGAGATAGAACTCAGTGCCGACATTGCTCTGTGCGTGCGTTTCGGCAGCGTTAAGGGACAGAACGGTAATCGATAACAGAAGAAGGATCTTCAGAGGCTTCATAAATATTTTTCTCCGGGTTGATGGTGTGTAAACGGCAATGGGACTCGGGTACGGGGAAATATCGCAAAAAGCGGGCCATATCCATACACAACCCTACAAGACTTTTCGATTGCATCCGCCCAAGCCGTACCGTATCTTTGTTTTTCTGTGAAGTGGGCAGCGGAGTCGCGCGCCCACTTTTTGTTTGTTTGAGGTAACATTCAGCAATGGTCGGTCTGCCGGAACATATCGAACAGCGCATTGCCGAGGCGGTGGGTGAGCGGAATCTTTACCTGCTGGAGATCCTCCGGCGGGGCCGGCAGAATTCTACCGTCCTGGAAGTCATCGTCGACGCTGAAGAGGGAGTGGATCTTGATGCGCTGGCGGAACTGAGTCGAAGCGTGGGGGGGATCCTGGATGAAGAGGAAGAGGCGATCAAGGGACGCTACCGACTGGAGGTCTCCACTCCGGGACTTGACCGCCCGCTGAAACATGACTGGCAATACCGGAAGAACATCGGGCGTTTGATCAAGGTCCTGTGGAAAGATGATGAAGGGAAGGAACGGACCGATCTTTTCCGGCTGACCGGCACGAACGAGACGGAAATAACCGTCGAGGGGGTCCGCAATCCGAAAGGGAAGAAGGGGAAGAAAGAGACCGGACCTCCGGAGCCGATGCAGCTTCCGCTCAGCCGGATTGAGCGGGTGACGGTGGAACCGGAGATCTGACCGGGCAACTAGAACTTCAAAAGGAAAATTCAAGAAGGTCAAACAGCGAGCCTCTCCCTTTTTGAATTTTGCATTTTTCATTTTGCATTGAAACGATGGCCAAGCGCAAGACAAAATCCAAGATCAACAAATCGCAGATCGTCGAGGCGTTCGCCGAGATGGCACGGCAGAAGAGCATCGACCGGGATCTTCTGCAAGGCATTATCGAGGACACGTTTGCCCAGATGGTGCGAAAGAAATACGGTCCCGATGCCGAGTTCGACATCATTGTGAACATGGATAAGGGGGATATCGAGATCTACCTTATCCGCGAAGTTGTTGAGGAAGTGGAGGATCCCAGTCTCCAGATTTCGCTGAACGAAGCGAACGAGGAGGAGGAGGAGTACGAGCTTGGCGACGAACATCTGACGGAGTTGAATCTGGAGAACCTGGCCGAGAATTTCGGCCGCCGGATGATCTCGATGGCCGGACAGACGCTGGGTCAGCGCGTCCGGGAAGTCGAGAAAGAGAACATCATCGGGGAATACAGCGAGAAAGTCGGGGAAATTATCGTCGGCGAGGTCTATCAGGTTCGCCGCAACGACGTCTACGTGCAGCACAACCGTGTAGAGCTCCGGATGCCCCGCAGCGAGCAGATCTGGCGCGAGCGCTACAAGAAGGGGGAGACGATCCGGGCGTTGCTGAAGGAGGTTCGTTCCGATGAGGGGACCTCCTCGCAGCCGGAGATCATCATCTCCAGAAGTGATCCCATGTTCCTGCACAAGCTGATGGAGATCGAGATTCCGGAGATCTACGACGGCATCATCGAGATCAAGTCGATTGCACGCGAACCGGGAGAACGGGCAAAGGTCGCCGTCCTCTCGAACGACGAGCGGGTCGATCCGGTCGGCGCGTGCGTTGGTATGAAAGGCGTCCGCATCCACTCGATCGTCCGCGAGCTTTCAAACGAAAGCATCGACGTGATCCCGTTCGATCCGGACGCGAAAACGTTTATCACCCGGGCACTCTCGCCGGCGAAGATCAAGGAGATCGCCATCGACGAGGAGACCCGGACGGCAACGGTTCTGGTAGCCGACGATCAGGTCTCCCTGGCAATCGGTCGCGGCGGACAGAACGTCCGGCTGGCAATGAAGCTGACCGGATACACGATCGACCTGGTCAAGGAAGGGGGCGAAGACATTGAGCTGATCGAGTTCAAGGACGAGCTCGGCGACAGTCTGTATGAAAGCCTCATCATGATGGATATCGAAACGGCCAAGGAGTTCCTCCGGGCCGACGAGGCGAAGCTGTTGGAAATCGAGGGCATGACCGCGCAGAAGTTGCGCGAGATCAGGGCAATCATGATTGTGGAGTTCGACGAGAACGAACTGCGTGATATTCTTCCGAACCTCAGTCTGGATGCGGTTCTCCCCCCCGGAGAGCAGGAGACCGACGCCGAGGAGACGGAGGATACGTCCGGCAATGAAGAGGGGACTTCAGAGGAGGAAAGAGTGGAAGAGGAACCGACGGCACCCGCCGAGGAATCGCAGGAGCCTGTCGAAAACGAGCCGACGGAGCAGGAGATACCGATCGAAGCCGCTTCGACACCAGAGACACCCGATACCGAAGAGAGGGAAGACCGGCAGGAGGAATCGGCCCCTGTCGAAGCCGCTGCGACCGAATCGACGGAAACCGATGGGAGTGAAGAGCGGGATGCATAATTTCGCTCCATGATAACGTGTGATTGTCCGTCATTGCATAGTTTACAGAAGTTATCTTCCACATCCGATCGGCCCGGACAATATTTCCCCGCCGATCGGATGCGGATGTGAATAAAGACGACCGAGATATTATTCGAGAACTGAACGCAGACAGGAATCAGCCGATTCCGAATCAACGCCGCATGGCAGCTACCAAAGACACAGGAAAGACTTACAGACTCTTCAAACTGGCCTCCGAGTTGAATATCGGGCGCGAGACAATCGTGGAGTTCCTGAACACCAAAGGCTTCGACGTGCCGAACAAGGCAACGACAAAGCTTGATCAGGAAATGTACGATGTGGTGATGAGCAAATTCGAGAAGGAACATCGCCAGATCGAGAAGCAACGCCGTAAAGTCGATGCCTATCACGAACGGCGAGTAAAAGTCCGGAAGCCGGACGAGAAGGAGAAGCATCTCGAGACCGAAGAGGCCCGGGTTACTCCGCAGGATCCGGAGCTGCAGGAGAAGAAGCGGAAGGAGCGCGCGTCCGAAGTCGAACCGGTTTCCACACCGGAGATGGAAGCGGTCGCAGAAGAAATTCCGACAGCCGAAACAGCCGAAGAAGAAGTCACGGCATCGGAAGAGGTCGACCTGCCGATGGAATCCGTCGAACCCGAGAGCCTGACCGAAGAGGTCGAGGAAGAGCCCCACACGGAAGTCTCCCCGAGACCGGTCGAGGCTGCAGAGGAGACGGTCGTGGAAGAGGCGGAGACAATCGAGACTGCCGAGGCGAAAGAACCGCTCCCGGTTGCTGAAGCAGCCCCGCAGCAGGCCGAAGAGGTTGAAGCTGAAGTTGTGGAGGAAGAACCTTCAGCAGAGATAGAAGAGGAAGAAGTCGCCGAGATTGAGGAGGAAGAGGAAGGAGAATATGAGGAAGAGGAGGAAGAAGCAGTGGCGACAGCACCCGAGGACGTTATCAAAAAACCGAAGCTGAAGGGACTGAGCGTCGTCGGCAAGATCGACATCTCGAAAAGCGAGGCAGAGGAAAAAGGGGCGAAGAAGAAGAAGAAAAAGAGAAAACGTATTCGCGAATCGAAGTCGGTCGACATCAACGCCGAGGCGAAAACGGCCAAACCGCCGGCGACCACTGCCGGCAAGACGATCGAACGGACAGACAAGCGGAAGAGAAAGAGGAAAGGAGTCAACGTCAGCCAGGAAGACGTTCAGAAGGCGATCCGCGAGACATTCTCCCGTATGGACGACCGGGCCGGCTCGGCTCGCCAGAAGAGGAGTCGTCAACGACGCGAGGAGCATCGCGAACAGCGTGAACTGGAAATGATGGAGCAGATGGAGAGTGAAAACATTCTCCATGTGGCCGAGTATGCCACCGTTGCCGAGCTGGCCGGGCTTATGAACGTCGATGTCTCCGAAGTCATCGCCAAGTGTATCGGCCTCGGCCTGATGGTCTCGATCAACCAGCGCCTTGACAAGGACACGATCCAGCTTGTAGCCGACGAGTTCGGCTACACGGTCGAGTTCCAGGAAGACTATGCCGAAGACGTCCTGGCCGATGAGGAAGATTCCGAGGAAAGCCTGAAGCCGCGTGCACCGATCGTCACGATCATGGGCCACGTCGACCACGGTAAGACCTCCCTTCTCGACTATATCCGTCGGGCAAACGTTGTTGCAGGGGAAGCCGGAGGGATTACCCAGCACATCGGTGCATATGCCGTGGAACTGGATGACGGACGCCACATTGCTTTCCTCGATACGCCGGGTCACGAAGCCTTCACCGCCATGCGCGCACGCGGGGCCCAGGTCACCGATATCGTGGTTCTGATTGTGGCGGCCGACGACTCGGTGATGCCGCAGACTCTTGAGGCGATCTCCCACGCACAGGCGGCCGGAGTGCCGATGGTGGTGGCGATCAACAAGATCGACAAGCCGGATTCAAATCCGGAACGGATCAAGCAGCAGCTTGCCGACCGGAATGTGCTGGTGGAAGAATGGGGAGGAAAAGTCCAGGCCGTCGAGATCTCCGCAAAGCAGGGAACGAACGTGGACAAGCTTCTGGAAGCGATCCTTCTGCAGGCGGAGATTCTCGACCTGAAAGCAAATCCGAACCGCCACGCACGGGGAACGATTATCGAGGCCGAGATCGACAAGGGACGAGGGGCCGTGGCAACGGTGCTGGTGCAGAAAGGGGTGCTGAGGATCGGCGATCCGTATATCGCCGGACAGTACTCCGGTCGCGTCCGCGCCATGATCGACGAACGGGGCCACCGCGTCAAGGAGGCCGGTCCGTCCACTCCGGTTCAGATCATCGGCCTGGACGGAGTCCCGGATCCGGGTGATGAACTGGTAGTGGTTGCAAGCGAGCAGGAGGCAAAGGAGATCGCCACCAAACGCCAGCAGCTCCGGCGCGAACAGGGCTTCAAGCAGGCCCGTCGCCGCTTCACGCTCGACGATATTTCGAAGCAGATTGCCCAGGGACAGGTTCGCGAACTCCCCCTTATCATCAAGGGGGACGTTACCGGTTCGGTCGAGGCACTGGCCGACAAGTTGCTGGAACTCTCCACACCGGAAGTCGGGGTCACAATCGTACTGAA
>CAMLOB010000158.1 GCA_946481475.1 uncultured Chlorobiota bacterium
GACCTCCTGCAATGCTACGATGTAGTAGTTCCCTCCCCCCTGATCTGCCGTCAGATCCAGATTCCAGAGGCGACCGTTATATGTCGGGTTCCCCTGTCTGGCCCACGTCCCGTTCTCGCTCCGCATGTAGATGCGGATGGTGCTCGCAGCGTCGCGGGTGCCGGAGATGGTGAAAGCAGGTTGTGAGGTATAGTTGAACGGGGCGATAGAAGGTCCATAATAGATCGAAGGATTGTTGGGAGGACTTGCCGGGTCAGCCCCTGCTCTGAAACCATCGAACCGCACGCGCCCGACCGAACCCTGCCCCCCGGTCCCTGCCCCAGGTCCTCCGTTGACAAACATCTGCGTGAGGTTTGCAGCATTGGTCGCATCATCTTTTCCGCCGATCACAACGGCCCCTCCGGAACCGCTACCGCCATCGGCATTATTGGAACGGTTTTCACCCGAGGCTCCATTCGCTCTGATTGTAGCCTGATTCTGGATTCGTCCCATCGCATAGATGGCAATCGCACCACCACCACCGCCACCCGATCCTCCGCAATCGCCGAGTGGAGCCTGCGGATTGCCGCTGGCTCCTCCCGAGCCTCCTGCTAACGGCACCAACTGCGAATTACCATATCCCCGTCCACGTGTGTTGGAACCTCCGCTCCCATTGTTTCCGTCCAGTCTGTAGCCTCCTCCTCCTGCCCCGGCACCCTGGCCTCCGGTGGAAGCACCTCCATACCAGCCTGTGGCTCCCATACAGAAGTTTTCCCCGCTTCGTCCGAACGGATGTCCCGTGCCCCCTCCCCCTCCTTCCGGATGTGCACATTCCTGACTTCCAAGACCGGCCGGAACACCATTCAAACCGGTTCCGCTCCCTCCCGAGCCTGAACCACGACTTTTATAGACACAGGACGAATCACCAAAGACAGGGAAGCCGGTAACCGCTCCGGCGTTGTTTCTTCCACCACCTCCTCCTGCAGTGAAGCCGTTACCGCCGGATGTTCCATCGGCTCCGTTTCCTGAAAAATCGGAATCACAGACCTGACCGCCCCCTCCGCCGCCACCGGCCCCGCCATCCCGTCCACCTGCGCTCACATCCAGCGTCACAGGCCCCAGAATCGCAGAAGTTTGCGAGATAATCACTAACGGAAGGAATCCCTGATTTCCCGCAGTACCGGGATCGGCATCTGTTGTGGATACGGTGTAGGATCCTCCACTCAGGATACTCAGGCTTTGTACGATCATCGCCCCCCGCTTCGAGCGGGTTCTGTAAGCCCCCCCGCTGCCGATCGCCCCGCCCGTCGAAAGGGTGAGCGGAACCGGCGTCACGATCTCGAAATCAAGGGTTGCCGGGGTGGGAGAGCCGGGATAGGTGACGCGCAGTTGTCCGGTGCCGGTCGCGGTCACGTCCGGTCTGACGAAGATTTGTGTGGAGATCAGCCTGCCGTCCCACCTGTCGACCCATGGCCCGACCACCACCTGGTCGGCGAGAAAGCCGGTCGGCTCCACCCGGAGGGCGTCGGTCGGCCCGTTCATGTAGATACTGTCCCTTCCGAACGGCCTGGCAGAGTTGTGGGCAGCCACAATCTCCACATAGGTATTCATTCCCGCCGCGCCGATGTCGGGAAAAATATAGCGGACATCCTGCGCCGGAAGATTTCCGGAAAGGATCAGAAAAAGCGAAAAAACCGAGCAAAGAGATAGAAATCGCATAACGTCTTCACAGAAGCAAAAATCGTGCCTTCATTCATATCGGCAACCGGCGGAGCGGTAACGGACGGCTCAGAGTCCGGATCGATCCGATGGTTTGAAACGACAGATGAGGAGAGAACAAGATACGGAAGAAAGTCTGGTCGGCAGTCATGGGAGGGGAGGTTTCGTGGGGTGGGGGGGGTGAGCTTTGAGGGGTCAGCTATGAGCTTTGAGCGGTCAGCTTCTCCGGTAGTCTTCAGTCTTCAGAGGTTTCGTGGGGTGGGGGAGTGGGCAATCAGCTTTGAGCAATGAGCGGTCAGCTTCTCCGGTAGCTACGTGCCGCTATGGTCAGCACGCAGCATTAACATTGAGGTTGCCGTTTTCTTAATCCTCGCAGCTATCGCAATTTGGAAGGAAAGTCGGGGAACCGCCACGGCAACCACATCCGTTTCGGCTGGGCCTGTACTTTGTCGATATCGCCGAACGTTTCCTCGACCGCCAGCAGCATCCTGTAGTTGTAGAAGTAGAGATCGTCCTCTCTCTTCACCACAACACACCACCATCAACGTAGAGGCTGGGCTACTTGATCAGCATAATATCGTCGGCACTGACAACACTGTCACAGCAAAAACAGAAAACGCCCGCTTGACGCGGGCGTTTTCCTCTTGCGATTATTCTTGTTGTTGATTGCCGCCGGAGAGACTCTACAGCTCCGATCCATCTTCGGATTCGACGGCGGTGACGATGGCCTGGAGGGCTTCCTCTTCCAGCACACCGTTCGACGCCCAGTAGAGCCACTTTCTCAGAAATCGCTCCTCGAAGGCGCTCAACTGCGCCTGGACGGTGATTGTGGTGCCGGTGCCGTTCTCCTCCAGCTTCACAGTGACCAGGGTCCGCCCGTTTTTCCAGCTCGGTGAGCGGACGTAGGGGATCTTGCCGTACTGCTCCATGATGTCGAAGAAGTCGTCCTCCGGTGCCAGAACCTTGAACTTGGTCTCGATCAGCTTCTTCCGCTTGCTGGCATAGTCGACTTCGTAGCCGGCCGCTTCCAGTCCCTTCTTTACCCCTTCAAAAACAACGTCAAAGTCCTTGTCGAATTCGTAGACGAGGGCGGTGTTCAGTTCCTCCTCGGTCAATGCCTCGTCGTCTACCTGCCCCTTCAGAATCGAGAAGGATCCGGTCAAAAGAACAAGCGCGCCGATGAAGGCAAATGTTCGAATCATCTTCATAGTGCTGTGCATCATCAATGTTCAAGTTGGTGAGTGTGCCGGTTCTATCGCCGCCGGAACGGCGATTCGGGCCACTGACACGAAATCGCCGTTCGGGTTTAGGATAACGTGCGTGAAGATAAGGATACGAAACGAGATGAAAAGGGAGCCGGGAACTCGCAGAGGAAAAAATCACCCGGTGCAAGGCGCGCTGTCTATATCAGACGCCGGGCCTTGACCTCCAGATATTTGTTGATCGTGTTCGCTGTAAGCCCATGCGGCGAGGTATAGATGGAAAGGATGCCGTGACGCTCCAGTTCTTTTACGATCTGCCGCTTCTCCCAGGCGAACTGCTCTCCGATCGTCTTGATCGTCACCTCCTCGGTCGTCTCCGGTCTGCTTGCAAGCAACTCCCGCAGCTCCGTGTTCTCGAAGAAGACCACCACCAGCAGGTGAAGCCGGGCAATCTTCCGCAGATAAGGCAACTGCCGCTCCAGTCCGGAAAGGGTCTCGAAATTTGTGAAGAGGAAGAGCAGACTCCTGGTCGTGATCTTCCGCCGCACCATCGTGTAGAGTCGCTCGAAGTCGGTCTCCGGAAACTCCGTCTCCTGATTGTAGAGCGTCTCGACGATCCGGTGCATCTGCAGACGGGTACGCTCAGCCGGAAGAATATCCTGCACCGAACTCGAGAAGGTAATCAGTCCGGCACGATCCTGCTTCACCACCGCGATGTTCGAGAGGACCAGACTTGCGTTGATCGCGTAGTCGAGCAGGGTCATCTGCTCGAACGGCATCTTCATCACGCGCCCCTTGTCGATCAGACTGTAGACCCGCTGCGAACGTTCGTCCTGATACTGGTTCACCATCAACTCTCCCCCCCGCCGCGCAGTCGCCTTCCAGTTGACCCGCCGGTAGTCGTCCCCGACGACGTACTCCCGGATCTGGTCGAACTCCATCGTCTGTCCCAGCCGCCGGATCTTCTTGATCCCGAGCTCGGCCAGCCGGTTGGAGTGGGCCATCAACTCGTATCGCCGCATCTGGATATAGGAGGGATAGACCGGCACGGTCTGCCCCTGAGCGAACCGGTAACGCCGCTGCACGAACCGGACCGGTGTGCGGGCGTAGATGTTGATCGTTCCGAACTCGTACTCTCCCCGTCTGGTCGGTCTGAGCGTGTAGCGAACGACCTTCTCGGCTCCGGGGGCAAGCTTCACAACGTAGCGGGCATCCCGCACCTGGAACTGAAAGGGAATCTCGTCGACAAGAACGGCACTGACCGGAAAGGGATAACGGTTCCGGATGTAGATCCGAATCTCGTTCTCATCTCCGTTGGAGAGCCGATCGGCCATATCCCGCACCCCCCGCATTCCCTCGGATGTCCGATACAGAAGCAGAAGATCCAGAAGCGTCAGCACGCCGAGAACGATGATTCCGGCTTTTCCCAGTCCGAGAAAGACCGGCCAGTATTCGCCGAGAACAAGAAGGACGACGACAACGCCAAGGGCGATGAAGAAGCGCGGATCGAGATATAGCGAGCGAAGAAATTTCAATCGATCTGACGAAGATGAATTGACGGATTCCGCCGAACCGGACGATGATACGCAAAATCGGGAAAACAAGACAGGGGTTGCGCACGACGGCGCAACCCCTGATCAATTCCTTCCTCACTTCCGGCAAGGCCGGACTATATATTCTATTCTTTGTGTTCGATTACCCTATCGCATCAACTCGATCCCGCCACTGGTCTGGACCGTACCGATCCGCACCTTGTAGAAGTAGGCTCCGCTCGCGGCTTTGCTTCCATCAGAGAGCCTTCCGTCCCATTGCACCATGTACGCCCCCTGCGGCAACTCTCTCTCCATCAGCTCGGCGACAAATTCTCCACGTACATTGTAGATGCCGACAACCGCCTTCTCCCCTGCAAGCGAAGGAGGGACCTCAAAGCCGATGGTCGTCGATTCGCCGAACGGATTCGGGAAGGCACGAGCCCGGAGTGTCCCGGTGCGGGAGGCGCCGGCAACCGGATCGTTCACGCTGCTCGGACTTTCGGTCTTCAGCGCAATCACCTCTCCCCGAGGTCCGCCGTCCTTTCCGGCCAGATAGATGTTCGTCCATGCCGGACGCAGAGACATCTCTTCGAGATAGGTCGCGCTCCACTCCTCGTCGGTCAGTCGCTTGAAGTTGCTCGTCACGTGTTCGTGATAGCTCATCACCGGTCCGGCGTAGGCGGTGGTGTTCCCCTCGCTGTCGGTGCAGGTGACGATCGCCATATTCACAAATCCGGTACCGACGTGCATTACCCAGCCCACAAAGTTCCCCACAGCATCGGTCGGTGCCGTGTGGACGTCGGCCACTACCAGGTCTTTCTTGATGACCTCTTTTCCCGCATCGCCCCCATAGAAAAGGGAAGGATACCATCCGGTGTACATCACGTCTCCACACCCTATCGTCTGCCGCGAAAGGGTCGACTGAAGGAAGGCCACCTCATCTTCGGTCAGCGGGAGGTGAGCCAGTTCTTTCCGTGCAATCTCTTCCAGCGTCCGGCTCGTCTCCTCAAGCATCTCGAAATATGCGGCAACCTGGGTCAGATTCATCTCGCTGAAGATCTCGTTCCCCCGCTCGGCATAGCGGGCGACCGCATCGTAGAACTCCGGGATCGGCTCCACATATCCCTTCGGATAGGAACATCCGATCCCGCCGGAATAGGATTGCTTGGCATAGAGCAGGTTGTCATGGCGAAGCTGCGCCCAGGAGGCGAGCTGTGTGTTCATCTTCTGCTGCCACCAGGCCGCCGTCTGCATGAAACGCGGAAGATCCCTCCGGTCCTTCGGCGGATTCAACGTCCGGATCGCTCCCAGCCATCCCGTGTAGAGCGTCGAGTTCCAGAACTCCGAATCATAGGAATCGATCAGATAACGCAGACCGGCAAGCTGCTTTGCATAGTTATACTCGTTGAGTTCCGGCTCCAGCAGATGGAGCGCAGCATCGTTCCCCAGTGCAAAGAGGACGTCGAGCGAGGAGGGGAGCATCCGGGGTTTCGGATCGGCCACCTTGTCGTAGACGACGCTGGCCATCACATAGGAGTCGATCACGAACCGCTGCCCGAAGAGCATGAAAGCCGACGCGGGAGTGATCTTGTCCGGACTGGTCGGATCGGTGAAGAGAATCTGCGAGAGAATTCTCTGCCCGGCATAGGGCTTGTTCGCCAGCGCCGTCTGGAAGGCCAGGAGCTTGCCGTCATCGACAAAATCGATTGCGCTCGTCAGATTCACCTCGCCCATCAGATCGAACATGTTGGCCGGGGTCACGTTGTCCGACTCGCCGATCATGAAGCGGAGGGTTCGGTCGATCTCCTCGTGCAGGGCGTTCAGTCCTGCGTTGCGCATTCCCTCGGCCAGCAATGCCCCCATAATCGTCTGCCGCTTGACATCTTCGGGCGAGGGGGGATTCTGCGCTCCTTTCGGCTTGCTCAGGTAGATTTCCGTCCGTCCCAGCCACATCATCGCCCGGAAATATCGTCCCAGTTCCTCGCTCTGCGTGTAATGTCCCCGCACCGTCATCTGGCTGAAGTCGAGTGCCCGCCCCGTTGCACCGAAGAGTGCGTAGGAAGCCGGAGATTCCGCATCGATCAGGTCCGTCAATTCACCGACCACCTGTTTGTTGCGCGGGAAGACCGGGTCGACCTGATCGGCCGAGAGGAGCTTCAGGGCCACGGTCAGATAGACGTCGGCGTCGTCGAGCGAACGGAGGATTTCCTGATCTGCGGCATACGTTTGCCCCAGCTTCGGCAACTCGGCCCGCATCCCCGAAAGAAGCTCGTCGAGCTTCGGGATCAAGAGATCTTCCTCGACCGAGATCAGAATATTGTCGTAGGATTTGTGGACTGCGTGTAGAACCGCATCGGTAGAGATAAAGACCGGGAGGTCCTTGATAAAGACATGATGAAGAGCCTCACCGAACGACGGATAGGAAAGCCGCTCGCTGACCATAAATCCGTTCCGGTCAACCAGCGATTTCTCGTAATCGGTCAACTCGAAGACGCCGTCGATATCGGCGGCATACTCCGCCGACGAAAAGGTTGTGGCCGCCCCCGGCTTGAAAAGACCGGCCTCGTGCATCGATTCCAGCCCCTCGGCATCGAGCGAACTGTTTTCCTGAAGGAACTGTTTGTAGGCGTCGACCGAGAAGGTCTGCGAAAACGCCTGGCTCGCCCCCAGCAGGAGGGCAAATACTGAAAGTAGAATCCGGGATGCCATAATGGTACTCCAAAGATTGATATACATACTTTGTTTATTCTGTGGATTCACCGGAAATAACCGACATGGCTGAACCATGTTTCATTGAAAAATAAAAATGCAAAACAAGGAGACCCTCCAGTACGATATTTGCCGCACCGATGGAAAAGGGCAGGAACCATTACGGCTCCACCACACCTGTTCAATCCCCTTTTTTAATTTTGAATTTTTCATTTTGAATTGAACCACCATGCTTCCGATCGGCGACGAAAACCACGAGATCACGATCTTCCCGTTTATCACCTACGGGCTGATCGCCCTGAACGTGCTGGCCTTCATTTACGAGCTGACGCTCGGCAACGGACTGAGCCGGTTCATCATGGAGTACGGTGCCGTTCCGGCCAAGATTACTGCCGGGAACGACCTGCACGCCCTTTTCAGTTCCATGTTCCTGCACGCCGGGTGGGGACATATCATCGGCAACATGCTCTTCCTGAAGGTCTTCGGCGACAACGTGGAGGACCGGATGGGGCACTGGTGGTTTCTGGCATTCTACCTGATTACCGGTCTGGCCGCAAGTGCCGCCCATATTCTTCTGGATCCGATTTCGACGATTCCGAGCGTCGGTGCCTCCGGGGCGATCTCCGGCGTCCTCGGCGCCTACATCGTCATGTTTGCCCGGAACCGTGTAATGGTCTGGCTCTTCTACACGGTCATCGCCGTGCCGGCCTGGCTGATGATCGGCTTCTGGGCG
>CAMLOB010000159.1 GCA_946481475.1 uncultured Chlorobiota bacterium
TGATGCTTCCACTTCAAATCTACTCCTACTGTCAGATTATGTCGTGACTACTTCATATTACGTCCTCTCGACTCCCGACTCTCACCTCATTCCCTTCCGGCAATGAAGCTCCGGAACATCGGATTCTCTGACTCCCGATTTTCAACTCTCTCTCCCCCAACCATTTAACAATTCAACTCCCGACCCTCGACTCCCGACCCCTTCAAACTCCCCCCAACCATTCAACGATTCAACTTCCGATTCCCAACCATTGAACTATTGCCAACTTTCTCCCCAATACCCGAAACTTCTTCCCGTCAGCTTTGTTACTTTGTGACGAACCGTCCCTCCCGTGCCGTCAGAATGTTCCGACATCGTAATTCAGCTGCAATATGATTTGATGATACGTCCCTGCAATACCTGTTTTTTTTGCTCCACAACCTCTCTGCGGATATTCCGTTCCTTCATTCCGACCATTGCCGGTCGGCACAGAATCGGGGCCGGAAGCCTTCTTCTTTCCGGACTTCTCCTTCTCCTGACATTGCTGCCGGGACAGCTCAGCGGACAGAGCCTCTCGATTCTTGACGTCAATACCATCAACTTTCCGGAAGTGTCGGGAAGCGTCATTGCTCTGGACGCAAGCGGCGTGCCGATCAGCGGTCTCGATGCCGGAAGCCTGAGCGTCAGCGAGGACGGAATTCCCAGAAACATCATCAACGTCACCTGTCCCCCTTCCGGAGGCCCTACCCCTGTAAGCGTGACGCTGGTTATTGACCGGAGCGGGTCGATGCTGGCTCCGCTTCCGAACGGATTGACCCCGCTCGACCTGATTGTCGACGGCACTTCCGCCTTTCTGGAGACGCTTCTGTTTACCCCTCCGACGGCGGTGGCCATCACGGCATTCAACGAACGGCCTTTTCTCGTCAGCGACTTCCGAACGTCGGCCCCTCCCCTTCTCTCCGTTCTCAACGGACTGGTACCGGAGGGAGGGACGGAATTCAATCCCGCTTTTATCGATCCCCTTCTGGGAGGCATCTCCCTCCTGAATACCCGTCCCGACTCGGTCCGCCGCATCCTGATCTTCATCACCGACGGTGCCCCGAACACGCCGCCGGACGTCAACACCATCGTTGCACAGGCGCGGGATGCCGGCGTCGGTGTCTACGCCATCACCATCGGCTCACCGATGAGCTCCCGACTTGCGGCAATTGCAACGCAAACCAGCGGGAAGACCTGGGAGAACGTCCGGACGACCGAGGAGCTGTCGGCGATTCTGCGGAGCATCGCCCTGATCAGCAGAGGGATGGAGCCCTGCCGGGTCACCTGGCGTTCGGAAACCGCGTGCGGTCCGGACAAAGTCGAGCGGAACGTCGAAATGCGCCTGAGTCCTCCCGGACTGCTCGGGAAAGGGACCTATCAGGTACCGCAAAGCGAACTGATGCTCCTGCAGACGACGGAGAAATTTCTCTGGTTCGGAAAAGCCACGTTCCCCGCAACGCCGACACAACAACTGACGCTCACCGCACGGAACGGATCCATTACCGTCGAGCGTGCGATGATATCCGACCCTCTCCACTTCTCGGTCTCCAACTGGGGAGGAACGCCTCCCCCATTCAAACTGAACGACGGGGAGAGCCGGACGATCACCGTACAGTTCGCCCCGACCGACACAACCGGATATGCGGGAGAGTTGCAGTTCATCGGGCTTCCCTGTTCCAGCAGACCGGTCCTGCTGGCCGGAGGAGATCGTCTGCCGCAGGACGACTCTCCGTTGAGTCTCCGCTCTCCCGTCGGCGAGGAAGTCTTCGGCACCTGCGATTCGGTAACGATCACCTGGGGGGGCATTCCCCCGGATGAACCGATCCGCATACAATACAGCAGCGACGACGGAAAGAACTGGCAAACGATCACCGATTCGGCAACCGGATATGAATACCGCTGGCTCCCCCCCGGTCCCGGCACCGCCTACCGCATCAAGGTCTCGACCGACGCCGCACAGCAGCATATCATCAACACGATTGCCGGAGGGGGAGATCTGGACGAGGATGAAATCTTCGCCACCCAGTCGATCCTCCGTTCGACAATGGGAGTTGACGTCCGCGACGACACGCTCTTCATCGCCGAGGCCGGACGGAACAAGATCCGGGGAGTCGATCTGGTCTCGGGAGTCATCACCACAATTGCCGGAACCGGACTGAACGGAAACGGCGGGGACGGGGGACCGGCAACACTCGGACGGCTCAGCAGTCCGACCGATGTTCTGGTCACCGACGACACAATTTTCATCGCCGACAGCTACAACCACAAGATTCGCGTGATCGACCGCAGGACGGGACGCATCTACACCTTCGCCGGCACCGGGGCTATCGGCTTCAGTCCGGACGGGACAAAGATGGATTCGGATACCGCCTTTATGAACTTTCCGGTCTCGCTGGAAATCGATGATCGCTATCTCTACGTCAGCGAATCCGGAACAGACCGGATCAGAAGGATCGACCGCAAGACATTGATCATTTCCACCGTTGCCGGAGGGGGAACGTCATTCGACAGTGACGGCGCTCCGGCCACCGTCGCCCAGCTCTCCGTACCGTACGGCATGACCATCGTCGACAGTCTGTTGATCTTTGCCGAAAGGGATGCGGGACGTATCAGGAGAGTGGATCTTCGGACCGGTATCATCTCGACCGTTGCCGGAAGCGGAAGAACGGGGAGCAGAGGGGACGGAGACCTGGCCATCAGGGCGGAACTCCAACTGCCGACCGACGTCGCCTTCTACGGCGACTCCCTCTTTATCGCCGACGCCGTCAACAACAAGATCCGTCTGGTGGACATGAAGACCGGCATCATCAACACGTTTGCCGGAAACGGCATCCCGAATTACGGCGGCGACAACGACGTACCCTGGCGCGCGAGCCTCAACAGTCCTTCCGGTCTTGCCGTGCGGGGGGATATCCTCTACGTCTCCGACCGGTTGAACGACAGAATCCGGACGATTACTCTCTATCGTCCGGACGGACTTGACTCCTCGCGTGCGCCGTTCTCGGTGATCGCGCCGAAGCTGAAGGTCAATCCTCTGATCTCCGGTCGGCGGATCGATCTTGGAGAGGTCGCTGTCGGAAACCTCCACGATTCGATCATCATCGCACTGGTCTGCAATCAGGGAGACGGTCCCCTCCTTCTGGACTCGGCATCGATCATCGGTCCGCACCGGGATGAATTCTCGGTCGTCGGAGGTCTGGCTCCCGATCCGCTTCTTCCGGGGGAATGCCGGACGGTGACGATTGAGTTCAGACCGAAAGGGACCGGAACGAGAGAGGGGGCCGTCATCTTCCACGGCGCCTGTGCCGGCACCGATACGGTTGGGCTGAGGGGAACGGGAAGGAGCGGGTGCGACGTGGCGGCAGTGGAACGCCTTGATTTCGGCGATATTCCGTTCGGCCTTTCCGCAAAAGATTCATTGTTGAAGTTCTCGCTCTGCAACAACGGGAGTGAAGTACTGCAGGGTGTCGTCAGCCTTTCGTCTCCCGACGGAACCTACAGGCTGGTTGAAGGGGCCGGTCCCTACGAACTCTCCGCCGGAGAATGTCTGGACCTGACGGTCCGCCTGACACCGCAGGGGACGGGACTGAGCATGGGCGTGATCGACTACGGCATCCCGGTCGGTTGCGGCAATCCGCAGACGATCCTCTCCGGTCGTATCCTTACGCCGCCGGAACTCGATATCGCACCGCTCGATCTCGGCGCAGCCCCCTGTCCGGATCAAGCCGTCGATACCGTTGTGGACATCACCAACCGGGGTGGAACGCCTCTTGAAATTACCGGCATCAACTTTCTTCTGAACGATGAAGGATTTTCGCTGGTCTCCACGCCCCCGACTTCGTCGGTCCCCTGGATCGTGCCGCCGGGCGGAATAAGAGAGCTGCACATCCGACTGAGCGGGACATCGGCCGGACCGAAAGCGGCTGAGCTCGAAATCGTTTCGAACGATCCGGTCGGACCGATCACGCTGAACGTAACGGGTCGGCGCGATTCGCTTCGCCTTGCGGCGGTCTCCCCTGTTGTCAGCGTCCGGCGGGATGCCGGTGCTTCCTATCCGCGCGACACGTTCCTGCTGGTGGAGAATACGGGAGACCGGATGATGAGGCTGACCGGCGGAACTCCGAACGGAAGCGATCCGGCTTTCTTTGCAGTTCCGGCAGGTCAGTTCCCGATTGATGTGCCTGCGGGCGAAACCGCACAGATTCTGGTGCAGTTGCTGCAACCGGGTGAGGATCGTCCCTATCGCGCAGGCATCGATCTCTCCTTCGAACCGGCCTGCAATCTTCCGGAACTTCAGGTCGACATCGTTCACGCCGGTACGGCACCGTTGCTGACGGCCCTTCCGCTCGACTTCGCGACACTCTTCTGTTCGGCACCGGAGTTTACCGATTCATCGGTTACGGTCCGGAACGACGGCGGGAGCACGCTCAGGATCGACGGAGTTTCCATCGCGAACGATCCGGAGAACAACTTCACGCATTCGGCTGCAACACCGATAGTTCTGGAACCGGGAAACTCGGAGAGGATTCCGATACGGTTCAATCCGCAATCGACGGGAATGAAATCGGCATTGCTGCGATTGCAGACCAACACCGAAACCGGAACCGAGGATATTCCTCTCAGCGGCGAGAAAGGGGAGATCTCCTTTACGCTTTCGGCCTCCTCCCTGAACTTCGACCCGGCGGCACCGGCCCCGAACGTTGCCCGGGTCACGCTGAGGAACACGGGAACCGGACCGATCTCCTGGTCGGTCCCCTCCGGTGTCGGCCCCTTCACGGTCCTGACAATCATCCCCCCGACCACACCTGTCGGCGGGACGTCGGAACTGACGATCGCATACAACGGTCCGGCAGGAGGAAGTCCGACGGAAACGATGCAGATCGGCGAGGAGACGTGCGGGATCACGCAGGATCTGCTGTTGCGCGCCGACGACGTGCGGGGAGTTCTCCGGGTTCGGCTCCCGCACGACTCAGCCGTGTTCAACGCTCCGGTCTCCCTCCCGCTTCGCTACGATCTGCAGAGCGGAGCCGTGCCGGTCGATCAGGACACGTTCACGACAACGATCCGGTTTATCGGGACAACGTTCTTCTTCGAGGGGATCACCCGGGGGGAAATCGTTGAGAAGGTGTGGTATCCGGAGCGGAGCGAACTGGCCGTCACGATCCGGGGAAGGTTCGGCGACAGGAACGGGGACACGCTGACCGGGCTTATCGGACGGGGACTGATCTCGGGGGCGATCGAGACACCACTGACAATCGAGGAGTTCTTCTGGAGTCGTCCTTCGATTGAAACCACTCGCGAAGACGGCAGCTTCAAGGTCCTCGGCACTTGCCGCGACGTCGGACTCCACCTGCTGACGCGCGTGCCGGAACTTGAGCGCGTCAGTCCGAATCCGGCCTCGGACAATGTGGTTGTGGAGTTCTCGCTGAGCGACTGGGCATGGCTGCGGGCCGATCTGATCACCCCTGCCGGCGGGACGATCGTCGTTCTGCCGCCGGGGAATGTTTCGCAGGGAAGGCATCAACTGAACATCGACGCCTCCGGACTCCCTCCCGGACTCTACCTGCTCAGAATCGAAACGCCTCACGGCAAGGCGGAACAGGGAATTATCGTGGTGAGATAAAACGCCTTCCGCTCCTGCGGGATGTCGTAAATCTGATCAACGAGAGAGGAGAAGGAGTATAATCGCAGCCTGTACCGGCCATGATCGGAAACGACAGGGGACTGCAAGCGACGGCCTGCAGTCCCCTGAATCTGCTCTATCGGATACCGAAATAAATGATTAATGATCGTGGTCGTCATCACCGTCGACCGCATCCTTCACATCCTCGGCAGCACTGTCGATCGCCTCGCCGGCCTTGTCGGCAGCACTGTCGATCTCTCTGGCGGCATCATTTGCGGCGTCCTCGATATCATTACCGAGATCATTGGTGTCTTCAACCTCCGTTGAATCACCGTCCTTGATATTGACATCAGTATCGCCGCAGGCCGAAAGTCCCACCATGCCGACGGTGAACAGTGCCAGCAGGAACATGGTAAGTTTTTTCATCGTACAAACTCCCTGAGATTAATTTGACACAACAGCAAGGGGATGCAGCCCCTCTTGCAAGGGGGCAAACTTAGCATTTCACCCCCTTGTATCAAAACAGAGGCGCGGTTCCGGAAGTGCCGGACCGCGCCTGTTTTTTTGTTTTTTCTGCGATGCAACTGCATCGGGTTCCTACTTTTTGTCGCCGAAAACGTTCTTGACGTCCTCAACGGTTTTCGATACTTCCTCTTTTGTCTTCTGCACATCCTTTGCCGTCTCCTGCACTTCTTTGGCCGCCTTGCGCACATCGCCGCTTGCCTCCTTTACAGGATTACTCGACTTCTGCTCAGTCGTCGTCGGTGTCGGATTACTTGTCGACGGAGCCGAAGAAACGGTCGGGGCAGCCGGTTCCGGCGTCGATGCCGTCGTACCGGATTCCTGCTCTACCGGAGCCGAGGCGGTCGTGTCCTGCTCGGGTCCGTTTTCATCGGCATTATCGCCACCGCAGGATGTCAGGCCGATAGCTCCGGCGACAAGAAACGTCATCAGAAATGTTCCGGTTGTTTTCATAGGTATTCTCCCCTGAATAAAGGTTGTTTGAATGGATCTTGGTTTTCTATGGTTTCTTGCGGGTTTTTTGGTGTGTGTGGGATTGTTTGAGCTTTGAGCCTTGAGCTGTGAGCTTTGAGCTGTGAGCTTTGAGCTGTGAGCTTTGAGCTGTGAGTCATGGCCCTTTGCCTATTTATTTGGGATAATCGCTTGTCTTCCTTCTAATGCACTTGTCCCCTCTGTCCTCGCGGCCTCATTCGACAGTCGCAAATCATCAATCGTCAATGACGCAGTCCTTCTTTCTATACGGGCAATCATTTGTCTCCCCTCAAATGCATTTGTGCCCTCTGTCCCCGCAGCCTCATTCGACAGTCGCAAATCATCAATCGTCAATGACGCAGTCCTTCTTTCTATACGGGCAATCATTTGTCTCCCCTCAAATGCATTTGTGCCCTCTGTCCCCGCAGCCTCATTCGACAGTCGCAAATCATCAATCGTCAATGACGCGTTCCCACACATGCACAGAGAAGCGAAACGTTACGCATACCTCATCCGGTTCCCTGATCCGATGGAGGCGTCCTGACGGGGAGATATCGATCGGCCAGCGATTCCGGTTTCTTCCCCATCAGATAGAGCGTCAGAAAGAGCAAGTTACGCAACTGCAGGCGGACCGGGCCGACCAGGCGGAACCGACGTGAGGAAGTGATGATTTCGCCGCGGAATTTTTTGATCTTTTCCATCCGGCGCGCCTTGCGGAAGAAGATAACATCCTCGAAAAGGGAAAGAGGAGGAAACCCGCCGAGCCGGTGATACAGTTCCCGGTCGATCAGCAGCCCCTGATCGCCGAACGTTGTCCAGATCGAGTCGAAGCGGGCGAAGAAGGCGTAAAGACGATAAATCGGTTGATCCGAATCGAACCGAAGGCGAAAAAGGGAAGACCTGAAACCGGGATCATCAAGACTCAGACGAATCGCCTCGACGGCATCAGGGGTGAGAACCGAATCGGCGTGAAGGAAAAGAAGAAGATGTCCGGAAGCCCGGCAGGCACCCCGGTGCAGTTGTTTGCCCCGTCCCCGTTCGCTCGACAGGATGCAGGCTCCCCACCGTCGCCCGATCTCCGCCGTCGCATCGGTCGACCCACCGTCAGCAAGAATGATCTCCGGATCGAACGGACCAAGAGGACGCAACGATTCCAATAAACGAGGCAGATTCGCCTCTTCGTCGAGTGTCGGAATAATAATGGAGAGTCTGGAC
>CAMLOB010000160.1 GCA_946481475.1 uncultured Chlorobiota bacterium
GATGTCGTGCAGCAGGGCGGCGGCCTCCAGAAGTTCACGCGAGTCGTCCTCCAGCTTGTGGAGATCGACCAGTTCGTCGTACAGCCGCAATGCCAGTTCCGCCACGTGCAGTCCGTGCTTCTCGTCGAAGTTGTAGGTGCGACCGATTTTCATCACCGTCTCGTATCGCAGGTCGGAGAGATGGGCCGGTGTTCCCCTTTCGGCTCCGGCCCCTTTCCTGATCGTGTCGAGAATGATCCCTTCGCGAAGGGCATAGCTGCTGATGGTGAACTCCCTGAAGTCGAGTTCTTCCATCACGGTCTCCAGCACAATTGCTCCGGCAGCCAGAATGTCGGCCCGTCGCGGATCGCAGCCGGGGAGTGCCGCCCGTTCGGCAAAGGTTTTTGCCTCCAGGATGTTCCGGACGATCTGCCGTGCCTCCTTCAGCATGATCCGGACGCCGTTCAACGTGTCGGGGATCGTCTCCCCCCGTGCCGCCAGTGCCATCGCCGCAATCGTCTGGGCCGTTCCGCTGCTGGCGATCAACTGACGGGGCACAAGGTTCCTGACCTCTTCCGACGCGAAGTAGAGTTCTCCCCGGACAAACAGTCGGAGCGCTTCCTCCTGTTCCTCGCTGATTTCCTCCTGCGGAAAGAACCGTTGCGTCATCCGGATGGCGCCGAGCTTGAAGCTGTTGGCGTAGAGAGGCTTTCCCTTCTCGCCGACGAGGATCTCGGTGCTCCCCCCGCCGATATCGAACAGGGCAACCCGGTTGTCGATGACCGGAAGGGCCTGGATAACCCCGAGATAGATCAGCCGTGCCTCCTCGAAGCCGGAGACTACTTCAATTTCGATGCCGGTTGCGCGGCGGACCCGTTCGATAAATTCTTCACCGTTTCGCGCTTCGCGAACCGCACTTGTGGCGACCGCCCGGACCGGTGCCCCCATCCGCTCGGCGACCAGGCTGAAAAGCTTCATCGCCTCGACTCCTCTCTCCATCGCCTCTTCGGTCAGATGCTTGATCTGTTTTGCACTTTCTCCGAGCCTGACAATGATCTTCTCCTTGTTCAGGACGGTGAACGTGTTGTCCGGCAACAGCTTGACCACCACCAGGTGGAAGCTGTTGGTGCCGACGTCAATGGCTGCGAGATATGGAGAATCCAGTGAGAAATGCACAGTGAATAGACAAAAGCTTCGGCCGCAAGGCCGTTATTCAACATCCCGATAGTTTGCGTCCCGGATATTTTCGTAGGGGAGGGGGGGGGAAGGCGTCTCTCTTTTCTCCTGCGATTGCTTCTGAGCGACACGACGTTTCGGTTCCTTGTTATCTCCCGACAGAAAGCGGCGTATCACGGCTTTGCCGAGATACCAGAGAGCGAAGGCGATCGCTATGTACCAGATAAAACGCATGTTCCAAAATCGTTCCGTGCGGAGAAAGAGGATTGATGTTACCTCATCGTAATCCGCTCCTGTTCCCGATACGGCAAAGATACGTTGCCTTGCCGTAGAAGTCGTGACTGCTGATACTCTGAAAACAACTCACACACACTTTCTCCTCTTACGATTCCTTCCATACTATCACCCCTCTTTTATCCACATCTTTACGCATCTCCCGAACGCTCTTTTTCAGTACGGGATGGAGGAATTCCGGGGCGATGTCGGCAAGTGGAATCAGCACGAAGTTCCGCTTGTGCAGTTCCGGGTGGGGGATATGCAGCCCTTCGTCGTGGAGTACCAGGTTGTCGTAGAAGAGAATGTCGATGTCGATCTCCCGTTCCCGCCACCGTTCCCGTCCCTTCCTGCCCAGAGTCCGTTCTATTCCCTTTAACGCGGCGAGAAGGTCGGAAGGAGAAAGAGAGGTGTCGATACGGGCCGCACAGTTGATGAATTCCGGCTGGTCCGGAGGACCGTAGGGAGGGGTACGATAGAGGGGGGAGACCTCCCGCAGCGTTGTGCCGGGAAGCTGCCCGATCATTTCCAGACTTCGCCGGATCGTGCCGACGCGATCTCCCAGATTTGCCCCCAGTCCGAGGAATACCGTTGTGGCTTCGTCTCCTTCCCGAGTGGTTGTCAGATCTCTCCGCTCAGTCATCCCTGCTCACCCGGTGTTCGATCTCCACGGCGTCGAGGACGCCGTTGATCGGTGCGCGAAGTTTGCGGAGCCGGATGGTGACGCTGAGGGCCTGCGGGAAGGATGTCAGTACCGCATCGGCGACCTGCGAGACGATCGATTCCAGCAGCCGCCGTTTCGTGTTGACGATAACGTCGTGGGCGATTTCATAGACGGCGACGTAATCGATCGTGTCGCTCAGATTGTCGCTCATCGCCCCCTGCGTGATGTCGGTCTCCATCTCCAGATCAAAACTGTAGCGCCCTCCCAACTCCTGCTCGGCGGCGCCGACTCCGTGATGGGCGTAGACCTGGGCGCCGAGTATTCTGATCGTCGTTCGTTTCATGACCTTTTTTCAGGACGTCTTTTCGTGTAGTGTCGGGAGTGTTTCGAGTGCCTTTTTGTGGGAGGCGGCATAGCTGCGCGAGGCGTGGAACATCTGCATGAACCAGCGGCGATGGGCCAGAAGCTGACCGAGCCGGACCGGGCGACGGGTGGCGATAAACTGCGGCAGCTTCCGCAGTGCCGAACGGATGCCGCGAAGATAACCGCTCAGCCTGACCGTATCCCTTTTCAGCAGGGAAATGCCGATGCGGCGGGCGACCGAGAGAAAGATAACCCGAGGAGAGAGGAGGAGAGGAAAGCGCCGGACGCCTATCCAGATATTGTTCCGCATATCAAGTTCGGCCCCCCGTTTCGACGTGTGGGCCTGCGCGGCCTGATGGTGGATCAGAAGAATGTCCGGACGGAAAGCGATGCGAATGTCGTTGCGAAGCAGTTCAAGTCCAAGATCCAGTTCCTCACCCCCCCAGAAGAGTCGTTCGTCATACCCCTCGATCCCTTTGATCGCCTCGCGACGAAAACACATGCCTGCTCCGATCACGTACATCCCCTCATATGTTCCATCCGGCAGAAGTCTGCGGTAATGCGTCCCCGGGTGACCGAACTCCCGGATGCCGAGTCCCGGATTCCAGCAGGCAAAGCAGAGAGCGCCGAATTCGGGAGATCGCTCCATAAATTCAACCCCCTGGCGGATCGTTCCGGCATGTTCCGGACGGCAATCCTCATCAAACATGAAGATGTAGTCCTCCTCTGCCGAAAGCATCACGCGGTTGCGGGCGACCGGCCCCAGATTCCGCTTCATCCGCCACACTTCCACCCGGTCGCCGAATTCCTGCCGTACACGCTCGACCGAGTCGTCGGTGCTTGCATTGTCCAGCAGAATGAGGCGTGTTTTTCCGACCGGATAGTCGATCCGGGAGAGTTCCCGCAGCGTTTCGATCGCTTCGCCGGCCCGGTTGTAGTTCAGAACGCCGACGGCAATCTTCGGCAATGTCTCGTCGAGCATTGCCGGGAAGGCCGGTTCTTCCCTGACCGTTCCCGATGATTCCCTCACCATGGCATTGGTCCGACTTCTGAAGATGTATCGTTCCACATGTGGGAAAACATAGCGGCCCCTATCCTTTCACCAGCTTGCGCAGTTCACCTCTTCGGAGAGCTTCCGGAAACTCGAGAAAGAATTCATCCCGCAGTTCGGGGGCAAATTCAAGCGTCTTTTCCAGCGACTGAGCCGATTCGGCAAATCTCTCAAGCAGGTAGAGTGCCCGGGCCTTGCCGTAGTATGATCCCCCCCAGTCGGGGGCGAGTGTGCCGGCCTGCTCGAATGCGGTGATCGATTCGGCATAACGCTTCTGGGCGAACAGAACCTGTCCAAGTGCATACCAGCATTCCGGATCGTTTGCCTCGATGCTTAACGTTCTGCGGTAGGATTCTTCGGCCTGGGCATAGCGTTCGGTGTTGTAGAGCAGATCTCCCCGGGCGAACCAGAGATCGGCATCCTCCGGACGTTCCCGCAACAGACGGTTGTAATGCTTCAGCGCCTCGTCATATTCTTCCATCGCATCCAGACAGGTGGCCAGTCCGACCCGGGCGCTTTGATGATCCGGCTCCTGCCGGATGACGGCCCGGAAGGCGTCGGCCCCTTCGCGATACTGCCCCAGTTCCTCGTAGGCGATTCCGAGATTGTTCCAGGAAGAGATGTCGAACGGTTCGTAGCGGAGAACTTCACGATAGCATTCGATCGCCTCGCTCAGGCGTCCGAGTGCTGCAAGATTGTTCCCCCGGTTATACCAGGCGTCCGGAAACGCTTCGTTGATCGTCAGGGCCATGTCGTAGCTGTCGATCCCCTTGCGGAGACGTCCCAGTCGACTCAGGGCGATGCCCCGGTTATACCAGGCGTTTGCGTTGTAGGGGTCCAGGTCGAGATGCTTGTCGTAGGCTTCGATCGCGTCGCTGTATTCTTCCATCAGATCGTAGCAGTAGCCGATCTCGTACCAGCAGTCGATCACGTATTCCTCGTGGCGAAGCAGCGCACGAAAAACCCGCAACGCCTCCTCGATCCGGTCGGCATGTTGCAGCGCAAGCCCGTAATTGAAGAGCAACTCCGGATGGTCCGGCTCCCGCTTCAGGGCCTCGGTGAAGTGGAGGACGGCTTTCTCCGGTTCCCCCATGACATCGTAGGTGATCCCCCGCTGGATCATGATTTCAATGTCGTTCGGATGGAGGGTCTCGGCCCGTTCCAGACAGACCAGCGCCTCCTTGGTCCGCTCCATACCGGTCAGAAGCATCCCCTTGCGAAGCCACGCGATGTAGTTATAGGGGGCATACGTCGTCCACTGCTCGCAGTAGCGGAGCCCTTCGGCCAGTGCCCCTTCGTCGATGCACTGCTCGACGAGCTCCTCCAGCATGTCGGGATCGCGAAATCCGGATGCATCTTTCCCTTCGGCCATCGCCTTGCGGAAGCGACGCAACATCTCCTCGCGACTCTCCCCGTCAAATTCGTCGTTGAATTCGTTGTTTATATCGAAATAGTCCATGAGACGACGGTCCTTCTATCCTGTACATCAAATGTATCATTACCCTTCCCGAAAACATTTCGGACGGGCCGTCAGCATCGAGTCCCGAGGAACAAGCCGTAGGCGACAGGCTGATCCCTCCTCTTCACAATCCTGGCCGGACGGGGGCAAACTAACGGATGTCTTCGCCGACGTGCAAGAGGAATTTCGTCTGTTTACTTCATCATTCCAATTACGCGACGGAACGTATCGGCAGTTCGGGATTTCGTAAGTTGCCCCCGGCGTCGATCCGTCGGTCGGATCGGCATCCGATCGACCGCAATTGCGGGTACAGACGTATCACTTCTCGTTTCGTGTGAGCAATGCTGTTAGGTGATCCGCAAGGTATACTCCGATCAATTCATATCCGATCCGGAATACTCAGACATAACCTTTCCGTTCTCCGGTTCGCCCGTTCTGTACGGGCAATCTGGCTGGCGACGGCCCTGCTGGTTGCCGGATGCGGAGAGCCCGGCAGAACGGGAAAAGGGAACGGACCGTCAACGAAGAATATCGAAGGGATGTCGGACTGGGAAGAAGTATTGGTCGGGGAGAGAGAGGCGAAGGATCGGTTCTTCAGCGAAGCCGATTCGCCCCTTGCAGAGGAGGATCGCATTTCCTTCAAAGGACTGGCGTACTTCCCGCCCGATGAGTCCTATCGTGTGATGTCCCGCTTCGAACCTTTTGTCGACCCGGATACCGTTGTCCTTGGGACAACAACCGGCGAGGCCCGGAAGATGATCCGTGCCGGTCTCCTTCATTTCGTCCTTCGCGGAGATTCGCTGAAGCTGACGGCGTATCAAAGCGTTCCATCCCACGAAAGTCTGTTTGTCCCCTTCGGCGATGAGACCAATTCGGTGGAGACCTATGCCGGCGGGCGATATATCGACATTCCCGAAGAAGAGATGGGGGGGACGCTCTATCTTGATTTCAACAAAGCATATAATCCGTATTGTGCATACAATGAAGGCTGGAGCTGTCCTCTGGTTCCTCGTGAGAATTACCTTCCGGTTCCCGTTCAGGCAGGAGAGAAAGCGTATGCAGAATAACGGGGAGGGGAACGTGCCGTCCGACGGGACAATCAGAGCCCTCCGGTGTGGGGGGAGAGGGGTGTTGCCCGGAATATTACTGCTCCCTTTGCTCCTCTCGTGTGCCGCGCAGAAGGAGGCGGTCAACGAGGAGCAGGAACCGGAAGACATCTGGTCGATGATCCCGGCGGTCGAGCTCTCGGATGATGTGGTCTACTCCCCGGCGGGGGATATGCGCGCCCATCTGCCGGAGGACTGGATCGCCCTGGACGCCATGCGGTTCGGCAATCCGGATATCTTTGCGGTGGCCTGCGATCCGGACTACACGATGGCGGTGGTCTTCAGCAGCGTTCCCCTCGATCCCGACCTGGGAGATGTTTTCCGGCGGAGCGGAATGATAGGACTGCTGAAGAAGAATTTTCAGGATCGGGTCGAGCGGATCGGCGACTGGTACTCTCCTCTGCTGATCGACGCAGAGGAATTCGCTCTGGGTCGGCGCAGATTCGGAGCCTATACCTTCACCACCGATTCCAGCCTCTCCATGACCAGAGTCGGGATGTTCTACACGCGGAAGAATCTCTACGAATGCGCAATCACCCATCTCCCCTACAGCGAAAGCGAATTGCCCGACATCATCAAACTGAAAGAAATCCACCAGATCGTTCTGGGGGGAATTGAATGGTGAGCTGAATGGACAGACGCGAAGTCGAACGCATACTTTCGCGCATCGAGTCGCTGCTCGATCTGCACGGCGAGAACAGTTTCAAGAGTCGCGCCTACGGCCGTGCCGCCCGTGCCGTCCGTTCGGCCGATGTCGATGTCGTCGACGTCGTCAGAAGCGGAGCGGAACTTGAGGTGGATGGAATCGGTTCCGGCATTGCCGGGGAGATTCGCGAAATCGTCGAGACCGGCACGTCGTCCCAACTTGAAGATCTGATGGAACGGACGCCGAACGGCCTGCTGGATGTGCTGAGCATCCGGGGACTCGGATCAAAAAAGGTCCGGACCCTGTGGCACGAACTGGGGGTGGAGTCGCTCGACGATCTGGAGGAGAAAGGAAAGAGGGGAGAGATCGCCGGACTCAAGGGGTTCGGAGCAAAGACCGAGGCGAATATCCTTCAGGGGATCGCCGATCTGAAAGCAAACGTCGGCAGGATGCGCCTGCATACGGCTACGGATCTGGCCGGAGAACTTCTTCCCCTCCTGCGGGGACTTCCCAGTGCCGGTCGGGTGGAAATTGCCGGACGGCTGCGTCGGGGAGGAGAGGAGTTCGGTGCGCTGGAGTTTGTGCTGGAGACCGAACGTCCGGAGGATGTCCTGCAGGGATTGACCGAATCCGACGTGCTGTCGGAGGTGCAGAGTCGCGACGGGACGATCTACGGAACGATCGATGGAACCTACAAGGTGCTGATTCACCTGGCCTCGCCCGACGAGTTCATTGTGACGCTCCATCAGAAGAGTTCGGCAAGCGATTATCGCTTCATGGTCGCCATTCCGCTCCACGACCGGGGGTACGAGTTGACCGATCGTGCCTTGCTGAAGGACGGGGAACCTGTTGCGCTGAAGAACGAGGAAGAGATCTACCGGCTCGGCGGCATGCAGTTCATTCCGCCGGAACTTCGCGAAGGAATCGACGAGGTGCGGGTTGCGCTGGAGGGGGGCTTGCCCGAGCTGGTGAGCGAAGGGGATCTGCGGGGAATTCTGCACGTCCACTCCACATGGAGCGACGGAAGGAACAGCATCGCGGAACTTGCCGAACGGGCACACGGTCTGGGATATGAGTATCTGTTGATGTGCGACCATTCA
>CAMLOB010000161.1 GCA_946481475.1 uncultured Chlorobiota bacterium
CAGGGAACTGAAGCCTCCTTTCCCTTTGTCGGCGTAGTAGAGATCGCCGTTTCCCATACCGTCCTGTCGTGAGGCAAACAGGACCAGTCGGCTGCCGTCGGCGGCGACCGACGTGCCGAACTCGTGGTTGCCGGTGTTGATCTGTCCCGGAATAGCCTGCGCTCTCTTCCACTCACCGTTTTCCCGTGTCGAGACGAAGATATCCTCTCCCCCCTGCCCTCCCATCCGGTTCATGCCGGTGAAATAGAGCGAGCGGTCGTCGGTTGAGGTCAGCGGCATGAATTCGCCGGCCCGGGTGTTGATGCCGGGACCGAGATTGGTGATCTTCGAGGAGTCTTCCGCCTTCAGGATCGCGATGATCCTGTCGAACCGCGCAGTCATGCCGGGGAAGTAGGAACGGTAGCGATTATAGGTCTCGGCCGCCTGGTCCCACTGCCGACTGGCCACATAATAGCCGGCCATCCGCTGCACGGCAACGAAACCGTAGTCGCTTCCGGCGTTGTTCTTGATGAATTCGTCGTACCAGAGACCGGAGGAGAGATCAGCGGTCCGCTCGAGCTGCTGCTCAAGCTTCAAATTGTCGAATGCCATGGTCGGCAAGGTGGAGGAAGGCGCCCAGCTCAGCGAAGTGATGTGATAGCCCTGATTCCAGGCCGAATCGATTCCCCGGGTCGGATAATTGTTCCCGATAAAGAGCTTCTGTTCCCCCCACCCGGTCCCTTTCGACAGAACAACCCGCCACTTTCCTTCGCCCTGCGCAAGACTCGTCACCCGATACCCTTCGTCCTGCGACGAGAGGACTTCATCCATCGGGAACGTATCTCCGGCCACAAACCGCTGCCCTTTGTATCCGGTCCCCTCGGTCACCACCACCACCCAGTGAGTCTCTCCGCTGGCCATCGAGGTAACGCTCCACCCCTCCCGTCCCAGCCTCTCCAATTGGTCCTGCGGAAACGTTTCGGTTACCAGCACCTGCTGCCGTTGCGGCTGCAGGGGACGCGATACGCTCATTACCCATTGGTTGGTACCATATCCCACATCCGTGATGATCCGTCCGTCCTGCAGCACACTCTGCATCTTCACCTCCAGCAGCAGAGCCGACGTCGCTCCGTCCAGAATCTGTCCCCGCGAGGGGAATCCCTGGCTGATGACCGTAATCCACCCGCCGGAGCCGCCGCTGAGGATCGTGCTGATATACTCCTGCGCATACCGTGCGCGAATATCCCCCCACGGAATATCGGTGTGGACGATAACGATCTGGTTCGACAGTCCGGATTCACGCGTCATCACAACGGCGATTTCATCGTTCTGTCCCCTTGCCGAAACCACAGCCGACAACAGAAGGAGCGTGACGATGGCGGATAATCTGTTCGATCTCTTCATAAAGCCTGTTTGAACAAATGGCATATTCTGCGGCAGCATACTCTGTCGTGACATATTTTGTGTCGTGACATATTCCGCATCGCGACATATTCCGCATCGCGACATATTCTGCATCGCGACATATTCTGCACCGCAAAACATTATGCGTTATAACATATTCTGCGTCGCGCCGCAGCACAACTCTGCACGATGGGGGGGACGACCAGTTATTCCTCCTGCAACATCGTGGCTTCTGAAGCCCGCAATTTACGGACATCGACATGATCCTCTCTCAAGAAGTAGAGGTATCCGGTGTGATAATGCATCGCAACCGGTGTGGAAATGAAAGCAAGAGGAATCGGATCTCCCGCAACGCGGTCTGCAATCCGATAGAAGAGAAGAAGGGAATCGGCAAGAACCGCCAGACTGTCTCCTCCGATTGAAAACGCATCACACGCCCCCCCCCTCACCGACGGGATCGTGCGCAACCATGCGCCGAACGGATCATAGACCCTGATCTCTCCCCGGTCGAGAACGTAGACGTTATCGTCATCGTCAAGTTCCAGAGAGACCGGATCGACAAGACGTCCGCCCCCTGCGGAGACGGCGTCGCCGAAGGACCGGACGAAGTCTCCCTGCGGATTGAAGACGACCACGCGACGATTCTCTCCGTCAAGCACCATCATCTCCCCCTGCCGCGAGACGGCAACATCCAGAGGATAGCCGAAACGAACGCGCTCATCCGGATCCTCCCGCGTGTACAACGTGGTCACGTAGTCCAGCCGGCGATCGAATCGCTGGATACGATGATTGTTATAGTCGGCGACGAAGACGTCGGTGCCGCGCCGCGCGTAAACCGCAACCGGACGGTCCAGCTCCTCGTTTCCGAAACCGTAGCCTCCGGTCGCATCCAGCGAATCCCCGCGCGGAGAATATTTCACCACCAGATCGCGCCCGGCATCGACGACGTAGAGATTCCCCTCGATGTCGTGATCCAGGTCGAGCGGCTCCGAAAAGGAACCGAAGAAGAAGAGAAGCGGAAGCAGAAGTTCCATAACAGCGTTGCGACGACCAACGGCGGGCGGACGTGCAAAAAACGTTTGCCTCAGAAATTCCAGGTAAAACTCAACACGGGAGCCACAAACGGAAGAGGGACCAGGGCAACACCGAAATCGGCCGATGCCTTCTCGTTGAAAACCCGCAGACCGACCACCGACGCCGTGTTTTGCGGTCGGGTGACGTCGTTGTTCCAGATCTCACCGAAAAAGGCCATGTCGTCACGACCGAAAAGAGGACCGTCAATGCCGAGAGCGACGCCGAGCGCCCCCTCGTAGCGAAGATTGAACCGGGTGGTGTCGTTGCCGGGACCGTAGAGCGCAACCGGGGCGAACTCATCACCCGACACACGATAGAAGAGCATCGCCGACCAGCGGGCAATCCCCAGCTTGCTGGTGGAGACGGCGTAGAGATGGGCATACGGTTCCCGCAACGTCAGAAACGAATACGTGGCTCCGAGTGCAAAGGAGACCTCTTCGCTTCGTTCGACAGTGAACTTTGCCCCGATGTGATAGAGCTGGGAGGAGAGGGAGAAGGTCGGAACGGTGGTCACACCGGCGGTAATCGTGGCGATGGAGTCCAGACCGACACCCCCGTAGAAAAACCCGAGCGCATAGTTGCTGATGAATCCCCCCGGACCGTTCGGCGAGGCGGTCGGCATCAGGAAATGATGGGGACGCTGCTTGTAGGGTCCGTCGAGCGGAATGAACTTCTCGATCAATCGTTTTGCCACCACCACCCGGTCGAATTCCGTCTGAATCGTCACCGTCGAATCGGTGCTCCCCACAACGTTCCCGCGAAACGAGTCGCCGCTTTTCATCAGAACGATGAATTTCAGATCGTTCCGCTCAGCCCCCTGCCCGTACGACCGGGTGCCGGAACAGAACGTCAGGCCGACCGCCAGAGCGAGCATCGGGAGAAGGGAGCGACGGATAGTATGAATGTGATATAGGGTATTGCTCGGGTACTGCATACGTTTTATTCCCCTGTCATTTCCACCTCTTCGCGGACAACGACCCGCACCAGACCGGGATCGACCTCGCCGAGGAGGATGTTCCCGCCGGGGGAGATCACCATCTGAAACGATCCCTCTTCCTTCGCCCCGCCGACACGAACGGTGTAGTCGCCGTGCAGATCCGGATAGCACAGTTCGCGATTTGCCGGACCGGCCGAGGCCATCAGCGTCGACGGCGTCTGTACGCCCTTCAGTTTGAAAAGGAACTCTCTCTTCTTCGGATCGAACGCTCCGTCCACATCGACTTCATAGCGGAAGGAACGGAATTCCCTGAGAGTTTCGAACCGGAAACAGATCCAGAAACGATCCTCTCCTCTGTTATATCTGGCACCGATCGTCAGCACGAATTCTGCAAGTGTGGGCATAGATCAAACAACCTTTGCTGTAAAAACTTCCGTTCCGCTGTCGCACGTTTCGATTAACGATCATCTTTCCCTGCATCGCCGATCAGCGCCGGCAACTGATCGAACGGGACTTCGGTCTGCTCCTTCGTCTCCATATCCTTCACCTGCGCGGTCCCGGCGGCCAGTTCGTTCGAGCCGACGATGATCGCCCGGCGGGCACCCTTCCGGTTGGCCTCCCGCATCTGCGCCTTCATCGAACGTCCCAGCAGATCGAACTCCACGCTCGCCCCGGTCCGCCGCAGCGCTGCTGCGGTCTCCACCCCCCAGCGACGGGCATCGTCGTCGAGGGCGATGATGTAGGCATCCGGACCGGTCGCTTCCTGGGGTCCGGAACCGGTCGCAAGGATCGAGAGGATCAGCCGGTCGAGTCCGCAGCCGAACCCGATAGCCGGCGCCGGTTTGCCGCCGATCTCCCCGACAAGATTGTCGTAGCGTCCCCCGCCGATCAGCGTGTTCTGCGCTCCGAGATCTCCTCCCACAAACTCGAACACCGTGCGGGTATAGTAATCCAGTCCCCGGACAAGCCGCGGGTCGACCTCGAAGTCGACCCCGAGTGCCGTCAGGAATTCACAGACCTGCCGGAAGTGCTCCCCCGACTCCTCTCCCAGAAAGCCGAGAATGTCCGGCGCCCCGACGGTCGCCTCGACATCCTGTTCCTCCTTCGAATCGAGAACGCGAAGCGGGTTTTCCTCCAGGCGACGCCGACTGGTCTCGCTCAGGCGATCTGCCCTGCCGCGAAGGAACCCGACCAGTCCGTTGCGGAACTCCATCCGCTCCTCCGGCATTCCGAGCGAGTTGATCTTCAGCCGGTAATTGCCGATGCCGAGTTCGCGCAGGAGATCGTTCGCCGCACCGATCACCTCGGCTTCCGCCTCCGGACGCTCCGAACCGATCAACTCGACGCCGAACTGATAGAACTGGCGATACCGTCCGGCCTGCGGCTGTTCGTAGCGAAAGGCCGGACCGATATAATACCACTTGGTGACCGGCTGCTGCTGCGCCACCGAATGCTGCACATAGGCACGGACGGCTCCGGCGGTCATCTCCGGACGGAGCGACAGGGAGACCGGCGGCTCGGAGCGATCGGTAAACGAATACATCTCCTTTCCGACCACATCGGTCCCCTCGCCGATTCCTCGGGTAAAGAGCTCGGTCGCCTCGACGTAGGGGAGCCGAAGCTCACCGAAGCCGTAGCGCCGCATCAGGTCGCGGATCACCCCTTCCATCCAGAGCCACAGACCGGTCTCCTCCGGAAGCAGATCACGAAATCCTTTCAGGGTCTGATAGTTCATATTCCTCTGTTGTAACGGTCCCCCTAAACCATCTCGAAATATCGTTCTTCCTCCTCACGGAAGACCTCGATCACCTGCGCCGAGGATCCGGCGTGAAGCAACTTTTTGCGGAACGATGCGCTGCTCATCAACCGGCGTATCCTGCTCAGCAGTTTCAGGTACGTTCCGACACGACTATCCACACCGACCAGGAGGAAGACAATCCGGACCGGCTGGTCATCGAGCGAGCGGAAGTCGACCGGCTCGCGAAGAATCGCCAGGACGGCCATGATGTCGGCCACCGCATCGGTCTTGGCGTGCGGAATCGCAATCCCGTCCCCGATGCCGGTTGTCGCCCGGCTCTCGCGATCGAATACCGCCTGCCGGATTCGGGCCACGTCGAGAGCTTTCGGAGATTTTCCGAGGAGTGCAACCATTTTTTCCAGGACCTCATCCTTCGTCCCCGCTTCCGGATTGATCGCGACGTTCCGCTCGTTCAGCAACGATGTGATATGCATGGCTTTTGAAAATATATGAGCGCGAAGATACGAAAGAGGGACGGCTCGCGAAGAAACGTTATCTTTGGCGGTCGTAAGTGTATGAGTGTGAGAGTGCGGGAGTACGACTTGCTCCGAATCTTCTTCTTGTGCGCTTCTGCGCAGACGGGTGCTGCGCGAATTGTTTTCTACGTTTCATTGTTTCATTAACCGCTCTGATCGTGCCTCTTATTCGTTCTATTTCCGGTCTGCGGGGATCGCTCGGCAAGGGTCTGATTCCGCACAGTATTGTTCGTCATGTTGCCGCATTCGCCGAGTATACGGGATACCGACCGATCATTATCGGACGGGACGGTCGACCGAGCGGCGGATGGATCGAGCAGGTGGTGCTGGGAACACTCACCGCCTGCGGCGTCCGCACCCTTTCGCTCGGCATGGTCCCGACGCCGACCATACAGATGGCCGTGGAGAAGACCGAGGCCGGAGGGGGCATTTCGATTACGGCCAGCCACAACCCCGAGCAGTGGAACGGACTGAAGTTTCTCAACGACGAAGGAGTATTCCTGGCTCCGGAAGAGTGCGAAAAGTTCTATGCCCTTGCCGACGGCGATCCGAGAAATTTTGCCGACTACAAGGGACAGGGAGAAGTGGTTGATGCCGAAAACCTGGCCCACGCCCATCTCGACGCAGTCATCGCCCTCCCCTTCCTTGACAGGGAAGAGCTTCACCGGCGAGACTTCCGCGTCGTCGTTGATGCGGTCAACGCCTCCGGGTCGTTCATCGTCCCGGAACTCCTCTACGAACTCGGCTGTACGGTCTATCCTCTCTACTGCGAGGGCAACGGAAACTTCCCGCACACGCCGGAGCCGCTCCCGGAAAATCTGACCTCGCTCTGCGAAGTCGTCCGCGAGACCAATGCCGATTTCGGCATCGCAGTCGACCCCGACGCCGACCGGCTGGTGCTGGTCGACGAACGGGGAGAACCGATCGGCGAGGAGTACACCATCACGCTTGCAGCCGATTTCATGCTGGCCTGGGCAAGGAGTCAGGGGAACGACAAGCCGGTTGCGGTCGTCAACCTGTCGACGACCCGGGCGGTAGACGATGTGGCGCAACGGCATGGGGGACGGGTGGTGAGAACCGCAGTCGGAGAGATCAACGTGGTGGAAGGGCTGAGGCGGGAAGATGGCGTGATCGGCGGCGAGGGCTCCGGCGGAGTGATTCTTCCGACGCTCCACTACGGACGGGATTCCCTGGCCGGCATCGGGATCACGCTTGCGGCTCTGCTGAAACACGGAGGGAAGCTCTCGGAACTCCGGGCATCGCTGCCGGACTATGTGATCGTCAAGAGGAAAACCCCGCTGGAACGGGGAGCCGATCCCACAGAACTTTTCAGGAAGATTCGCGAAGCCTCCGCCGATGCCCTCGGCTCCGACACAACCGACGGCCTTCGTCTGGACTTCGATACCTCCTGGGTCCACCTCCGCGCAAGCAACACCGAACCGATTCTGCGGATCATCGCCGAAGCTCCGACGCGGGAAGAGGCGGAGAAGCTGGCGGTGCGGTATGGGGAGATGGTGGGGGAGATGTGAGGGGTGAGCGTTCAGCTATCAGCAGTCAGCTTTCAGTTGTGAGCTTTGCGTCTTGGCGTGACGGCCATCAGCTTTCAGCGGTGAGGGTGACCCGGTTTGAGTTGTGGGGAAACCGTACACGGATTTGACGGATCGGGACGGATGGGCACAGATACGATCTGCGTTGATCCGCCCGATCCGTGTACCATCCGTACTCAATCAACCCTCTGTCTTCCCGAGTCGTTTCAGCACGACCGGTTTCAGGAGACTATACAGTATCCAGAGAACAAGAAGCAAGGGAATACAGAGAACGGAGAGACGGAGAACGAACGTGGTGATCGCCACCAATCCGTCAACTCCTTCAGCAAGGGCTCGTTCCATCTCTCCCCCCAGTGTCTCCGTATCGCTGATTTCCACAGCCCCCGGCTCCACCAGCGAAACCGTCAGACTCGACATGGCGATGCGGCTTCGCAAGTGCCGCAGTTTTCCCTGAGCACTTTCTATTCCCTCACGAACGGAGGCCAGCTGCCCTTCTATCTCGATAAGTTCTGAAAGCTTTCCCGTTCTGTTCCTCAACAGGTCGAGCAGACGGTTTTCCAGTTGCTGTTGCGTTGC
>CAMLOB010000162.1 GCA_946481475.1 uncultured Chlorobiota bacterium
GATGCTGTAGATCGTCTCCCCGTCCTCCACACGGGTTGTGAAGCCGATCAGCGTCTCTTCCTTTTTACCGGTGAACTTCCAGGCGTTCTCCAGCAGGTTCTCTATTGCCACCCGCAGAAGGCGATAGTCGCCGTATGCGATCACTCCCTCCTCGATATCAAAACGGGCGTTCCGTCCCGGTTCCTTCTCTCGAAGCTTCTCGGCAATATCCCCCACCATTTCCGACAGGTCGATCCGTTGCCGGGTCAGTTTCCAGCGCGTCACCCGCGAGAGCATCAGCAGCGCGTCAATCAACTGCCCCATCCGGGTGGCCCCGTCGCGAATCCGATGCAGGTAATCTTTCCCCGTCTCGTCGAACCGGTCGCCGTAATCCTCAAGCAGGAACTTGCTGAACCCGTCGATGCCCCGCAGCGGCGCACGCAAATCGTGCGAGACCGAATAGGCGAAGGCTTCCAGTTCCTCGTTCAAACCCTGAAGTCTGGCGGTTCGTTCCCGCACCCGTTGTTCCAGCTGGTCGTTCAGTTGGGCGAAATCTTCCTGCGATTTTTTCAATTGCAGGGTGGCCTCTTCAAGTCGCTCGTATGCCTTGACCTGCGAGAAGGTGATGAAAAAGATGCCGAGACTGAAGAGCGTACCGACAAGTGCCAGAAAGGGGATGACCCGGCGCTCGGAGACCTGATCGAATTCCGGTCGGCTGAGGAATTCGAGCGTCCAGGTATTGTCGGCCAGGGTCATGGTCGTCGTGGCGGTTAACCTCGGTGTGGAGTTGTCGTTGCCCCGTTCGTTCCAGACCGATCGGTGCATCAACGCAGTGGAATCGGTCGTTTCGCCGTCGTAGATGTTGAAATCCACCTGGGGCGACCCGAGTCCGTCGACGATCTGTCCGAGCAGATCATCGATGCGGAACGGACTGTAGAAAAATCCTCTGATCTTTTCTCTCCGTTCCTGCACCGTCGGCGGAATAGTCCCGCCGGCATAGACCGGTTCATAGATCAGAAATCCGGCCTGTACGCGTCCCCTTACTTCCTGTTGTAGCCGGACCTTTCCGGTCATCACTCCCCGGCCGCTGTCGCGGGCTGCAGTCATCGCGTTGTGCCGTTCGGTTTCGGCATACATGTCATAGCCGACCGCCGCGCGGTTTCGTTCGTTCAACGGTTCCAGATAGATGATCGGATAGCGTTCGTCGTGCGGGGTCTCGGGAAAGACGTGAAAGTCATCTCTGCCGGCCTGACGCATAGCCTGCACCAGGGAGTCGACCCGGAACAAGGGTGTCCGCCGTGCGTAGCCGATCCCCTGAATGCCGGGAAACTGCCGTTCAAGTTGCTGTCCTTTATAGAAGGACAGAAATTCGTCCGGCGAGACGATCCGATCGGAGACGAACAGACCGGCCCCTGCCCGAAGCAATCCCCTGTACATTTCGATCCGCGTCCGGATCGCCGTCTTCACACGCTCGGTCTCATCGTAAAACCGGGCTTCATCATTCTCGGAGATCGACCGGTACATCACGAAGCAGACTGCTGCGGTGAAGATCAGAGCGATCACAAAAATGATATACGGCATCCACGGGCGGGGAGGACGAAGTGACTGCAGCGGATTTCGTACGGGTCGTTTGCTCATACTCTGGATATTCCTGCCGGATTATCTATCCGGATTGTGTCGTCGTGCCGACCGGCGATGACGAATGTTCTTCACGATGATGGGAGGCTGAAGATAAACCGGGCACCGTGACCCGGTCTGCTTTCGCCCCGAATTGTGCCGCCGTGCCTGTTGACGATGCGGCGTACCGTTGCCAGACCGATTCCCGTCCCCTTGAACTCCTCCTGGGAGTGGAGGCGGATGAATGGCTGGAAAAGATTTCCGGCATGCGACTGATCGAAGCCGGTTCCGTTGTCCTCCACCACAAACTCAACCCTGTCGCCGGTGATCTCCCGGCGGAATGAGATCGCCGCATTCGGGGTGTGCCGACTGAACTTCCAGGCGTTCCCCAACAGATTCTCCAGCAAGACGCGCAGAAGGTGCGGGTCGCCGACCGTCGTCATCCCCTGCTCGATCGTGACATCGACGGTTCGTGCCGGATCATTCTCCCGAAGGGTCTCAACCACGCTCTGTGCCAGAGCGCTCAGATCGATCTCCCGCCGATGCAGATCGGTTCGGGTCAGTCTCGAAAGATCAAGCAGTGCGCTGATCAGTTCCTCCATCTGAGCCACGTTCCGCGTGATCCGTTGCAGGTAGGCTTTCCCTTCTTCCCGGAGATCCTCCTCGCAATCTTCACCAAGAGCGTGAGCAAACCCGTTGATTGCCCGAAGCGGAGCCCGAAGATCGTGGGAGACGGCGTAGGAGAACGCCTCCAGCTCCTGATTGATGGCCTGCAGTTCCTGTGTCCGTTGCTCCACCCGCTCTTCCAGTCCCATATTCAGATCCCGTATCTCCTCCTCGGCTCTCTTCTGATCGGTCAGATCGAGAACGAAGAAGAGTTGTTTCCCTTCATCACCTTCGATGGCCGCCGCACCGACCATGACCGAGACCGGTGTGCCGTCCTTCCGGATGTAGCGTTTCTCGAACGGAGGGACCGAACCCTTGTCGCGCAACATCGTTACGGCCCGTTCGGTGGCGTTGTGGTCGACTTCCGGCGTGATATCCCAGAAGCCGATCCCCTTCCCCTGCAGGTCCTCCGGCGCATATCCGATGATCTCCAGAAACCGGTCGTTTGCCTCAACGATCCATCCATCGGTTGTTGAGACTCCCATCCCGATGATTCCCGATTGCCAGAGTCTGTCGAAGAGCGATCTGCTTGCCTGAAGCTGTCGGATGGTCTGTTGCAGATCCTGATTCCTCCGGTTCAGTTCCTGCGCCATTTCGGCCAGGTCGTGCGACTGACTGAGGAGGACATCCTTGAGGTAGCTCCGTGCCTTGCTCGACTCTACCAGCAGTGCGATTCTCGTCATCAGTTCTTCCAGGACAAACGGTTTCTCGATATAGTCCTGTGCCCCTTCCCGCAGCAGTTCGATCCGCATTTTCTCCTCGCCACGAGCGCTCAGGATCAGGACCGGAATATCTTTCCATTCCTCTTCCTTCCGTATCCTCTCCACCAGTTCCTTCCCGTTCATGACCGGCATCATGACGTCGGTGATAACCAGATCAGGATGGGTTTTTCGCAGGACTTCAAGAGCTTCCTGACCATTTTGTACGTGGAGGACATGGTACTGCTCGCCGAGCGCTTCGCTGAGATACTGCGACATGTCCGGATTGTCTTCCACCAGAAGAATCGAAGGGCGACTCGGTTCTCCCCCCGGCAGGGGAGATGTGGGGATCGTCTTTGCCTTGTCGGAGGGGATCAGCGGCAGGGAGACTTCTTCGATCACTCTGATCTCCTTTGCGGTCGTTTCCGGCTGCCGGTCTATTCGCTCCTCAGGCAGGAAGATGCGAAAGAGGGCTCCTCCTTCCGGAGCATCATCCACGGTGATCGTCCCGCCGTGCAGTTCGATCATCTCGCGGGCGATCGCCAGCCCCAGGCCGGTCCCGGCTCTGTTTGTCGCAGTTGAAATGTTCCCCTGCTCGTACCGTTCAAACAGCCGCTCCCGATCTTCCGGTTTCACCCCCGGTCCGCTGTCGGCCACCTCCAGAAGAACGCCCGGCCCTGTTGACCGCAGAGAGATACGAACGTTCCCTCCCGCAGGAGTGAACTTCAGCCCGTTCGACAGAAGGTTCATCAGCGCGCGCTGCATCTTCTCCTGATCGATCATCACGATCAGCGGATCTTCGGCTTCCACCTGAAGACGGATGCCGGTCGTCTGTGCCAGCGTTTCCAGATTGGCCCCGATCAGACGAATTATTCCGGCCAGATCGACCGGTTCGGTCCGGAGCTCCATCCGGTCGGCCTCCAGCTTCGAGAGATCGAGCAGGTCGTTGACCTGATTGCGGAGCGACAGGGCATTCTGCAGCACACCCTGCAGGCGTTCCCGTTCCTTCTCATCGGTGATGCCGTTGTTCAGCATCCGTTCGATCGGACTGATGATAAGCGTAAGGGGAGTCCGGAGGTCATGGCTGACGTTGGCGAAGAAGCGGGTCTTGATGCTGTCCAGGTTCCGGATCTTTTCGTAGAGTTCCTGCAGTTCCGCGTTCCGCAGTTCCAGTTCCCGTCGTCGTTCTTCGGCAAGCCGCGCCTGGCGGGTCATGTTGATAATACGTGGGACCAATGGAGGGAGGGCGATTGCCGTGTAGACCGATGCCAGAGCCGTGATCCCCTTGACGCTCCCCGACATCCAGTAGACCGGTTCCCACAACGTCCAGACCTCCATGAAGTGCGTACCGCCGCAGGCGATGATAAAGATGCCGAAGGCCAGGATCATCCAGCCGTAGGGGATGGCGTCCCGGATGTTATACAGGAGATAGATCAGCGCCACCGATATGGCCACGTAGGAGAGACCGATCAGCATATCCGATCCGGCGTGCAGCCATACAAGTTCCGGTCGCCACAGATAACAATGACCGTGCGGCATGAATCCCCCGGTCTGAAGCAGGGGAGTCAGCAGAAGAGGGATCGCCACGATCAGCAGAATCGTTCCGAAGAGACCAAGGAGAATGGTCCGCCATCGTGTTCGTGAGGATTGTGTCGTCATGGTCCGGATAAATGCCGAAATGTTGGTCGGGAATAAATAAGACAGCCTCTACGATCCGGCGGCCGGCCGTGCCGCAGATGCGGTGGTTCTCGATTTCAGCCTTGCAGTACGTGCGAAGTGTGCGCTCGCTCCGCAAAAGGAAAGTAACATACGAAAAGCGGAGATCAACGGCAGCGGGGTGGTGCTGATGCATACCAACTCCGCACTTACGAGACGGGAATCCGGAAGCTGAACGTGGCCCCCTTCCCGGGAGAACCCTCTGCCTCGACCGATCCGCCGTGGCGGCGTATGATCCTGTCGACCGTTGCCAGTCCGATGCCGTGTCCGGTAAATTGATCGGAGGAGACAAGCCGCTGAAACGGTTTGAAGAGGAGTTCTTTTTCGGCGTTATCGAAACCGATCCCGTTGTCGTTCACGGTCACTGAAAGGGAACCGTCTTCTTTACAGCCCGTGATGTGAATCTCCGCCTGATCGGTCTTCTGCGTAAATTTCCAGGCATTCTGCAGCAGGTTCTCCAGGACGATGGCGATCATTCGTCGGTCGCACCGGGCCGTCAATTCGCCGGTAAGGCTCACGTTGATATTCCGGCTCGGATGTTCCGAGCGCAACTGCTCAAGGATCGTCGAGGCGATCTCCCGCAGATCCACTTCCTCAAGGTGCAATTCCTCCCGCGACATGCCGGCAAGTTCCACAAGGGCGTCGATCAGTTTGCTGCTGTTGGCGATAATGGTCTGAATACGCCGGATGTATCCTTGTCCCTCATCTCCCAGGTCTTTGCCGAAATCTTCAAGCAGAATACTGACGTAGCCGCTGATCGAACGGAAAGGCGTGCGGAGATCGTGCGAAACGGTATAGGAGAACGACTCGAGTTCCTCGAACGCCAACTGCAGATCCCGTGTACGGGCGGCTACCCGTTCTTCCAGTTCCTGATTCAGACTGCGGACACGGGTTTCGCTGCGGCGCAGTTCTTCCCGCATCTGATAGGATTCGGTGATGTTGACGTGGGTAATGACCGCTCCGCCGTGATCGAATCGCAGAGGGGAGATCGTCACCATGAACCATCGCTTTTCGTTCGGTGCGTGGCAGGGATATTCCTTCGTATAGCGATCGATTTCCCTGTTGATGACCTGGCGCAATCCTTCGGCGATCTCTCCTGCGGCCTCCACATTGTGAATGTCGAAGGCCCGGCGGCAGATCTCCAGATAGTTCGTTCCCAGACCGTGCGTCGTCTCTTCATGCGCGTTCCGGTAGTTGTTCTCCTCGGCAAATTCGCGCCAGGCTGCGTTGACCGCCACAATCCTCCCCTCGGAATCGACGACGCAGACGTTCTCCGCAAGCGAGTCGAGTACGTCCTGCGCCGACACGGCCGGTGGCGGATATTGATAGGGGTCGGTAGCGGGTTCTCTCTGTTGCGACTCCTCTTGTTGTGGCTCCTCGAAATTCGATGTCTCTTCTGTCATTGGTCGGATCCGGTCATTTCTCGGCATACTCGTTCTCTGTCTTCGGCTCTCTCCGGTTCCCGGTCGGTTCCGTTGGCTCCAGATTCAGACAACGGTCGCAGCGGTCAGGCATGGATGCCGGAGAGGACGTCTAATAAAGTTCGACTGCCGTTCAACATTCGGAGTATGAGGGAAGTTCCCGCAGAGAGGTCCCTTTCTTTACGTCCGACGATAATCGCCCGATGCACCCCCTTCTTTTGACAGAAGCCGTATCTCCCGGATCACAATCCCCTTGTCGATCCCTTTGCACATATCATAGATCGTCAGTGCAGCCACCGAAGCGGCGGTCAGGGCCTCCATCTCCACCCCGGTCCGGGCGGCGATGCCGACCGAGGTGAGAATTCGGATGCTGCTCTCTTCTTCGTTCAGTTCAAAATCAACCGAAACGCCGGAAAGGGGGAGGGGATGACACAGAGGAATGAGAAGACCGGTCTGTTTTGCCGCCGAGATTCCTGCGATCCGCGCAACGGCAAGGGCGTCCCCCTTCTTCAGCATCCCCCGCTGCAGAGCGGCGAACGCTTCCTTCGAAAGTTCGATCCGGGCCTCGGCGGTTGCCCGGCGTTCGGTAACTTCCTTCCCCGATACGTCGACCATGCGGGCGTTCCCCCGGTCGTCCAGATGTGTTAGCTCGGCCATGTCCGTTCCGTTCAATAATCTGACTGATATCTGCTGATGTTTGCGAACTTTCTGCTGGTTGCCCTCGGCTCGGCCGTCGGTGGGGGACTGCGCTACGGAATTGCCCTGATTTCCCGTCCTCATCCGTTCCCTTACTGGACATTTGCCGTCAACGTTGCCGGAAGTCTGTTGATCGGATTCCTTGCCGGCTCGATACCCTCGGCCTCCGAAAAGATACGGTTGCTTCTGATTACCGGGTTCTGCGGCGGCTTCACCACCTTCTCGGCCTTCTCGCTGGAAACGCTGGAGTTGCTTCAGGGAAATTCCCTCGGCTGGGGACTGGCAAACGTCGGTCTCAGTCTCGTCTGCGCAATCGGCGGATGCTGGATCGGGTATCTGGTGGCGGTGCGATAGGGAGGCGTGCGGGGAAAGTTCTTGCGGTCTTTGCCCTTTGCGTCTTTGCGTGATTCTTCAGGTTTCACGCAAAGGACGCAAAGAGCAAAGGCGCAAGGAAAGACAGAGTCTATTCTACAGGTTCGAGACTGTTGGACGGAACTCCTTCAGGAGGATAGTTCGCCTCGGCCTTCTGCAGTTCTTCCAGCGGATACTTCTCCAGCGGCTTCGGATAATTCTCCGGTCCCTCTCCCTCCTCGCCGACCTGCGTGATGCTCTGGATTCCGGTCAGTTCCGACTTCTTTCTCTTCAGCACTTTCCGGACCGATTTGACGATAAACTCGCTGGTCAGTCCGAAGACCTCCATCAGATGATCCGGATCGCCCGATCCGCCGAAGGTGTCGGTGACGCCGACAAACTCCATCGGAACCGGAGCGTTCTTGACGATTGCCTGAGCGACGGCCGATCCCATCCCTCCCAGGATCTGGTGCTCTTCAGCGGTTACGACCGCACCACACTCCCGCGCTGCGGTCACCACCGTCTCCACATCCAGCGGCTTGATCGTGTGCAGGTTGATGACCCGGGCCTCGATTCCCTCCTTTGCCAGTTCCTGTGCGGCGGCGAGGGCTTCCCAGACCATCGGACCGCAGGCAATG
>CAMLOB010000163.1 GCA_946481475.1 uncultured Chlorobiota bacterium
AGATCGAGTTCAGCAGACTCGACGATCTTCGCCACACCGTCAGTCTGGTCCACTCCGGATTACGCTCCGAAGCCGAAGCCGGAGACATGGAGACCGGATGGAGCTGGGGACTGGCCTCGCTTCGATCCTATCTGGAATCGGGGCGACCCATTCCCTACGATGAATGGAAGCGAGAACACAAGGGAGAAAAGGGGAACGAACAGACGGAACCGGTCAAGGGATCGGCGATATGATCGCAAGAGCGGATTCGCAGGGAGAGTACCGCATGCAAGCAGTCAGACATATCAACAAGCATACTATTCAGAAGGAGGTAGCAGATGCCGAAAGTTGTCCACTTTGAAATCCTGGCCGACGACCCGGAGAAAGTTCTCGGATTCTACGGCAACGTCTTCGGATGGCAGTCCCACAAGTGGGAAGGTCCGATGGACTACTGGCTCGTCGACACCGGCGAGGGAAACGGCGGGATCAACGGCGGACTGGGAAAGAAGCCGGAAGGCTCGCCCGGTATCATCAACACTATCGATGTCGATTCGGTAGATGAGTACGTTGCAAAGATCACCGAAGCCGGAGGGACGATCGCCATGCCGAAGCACGCAATTCCTGGAGTGGGATGGCTGGCTTACGGGATCGATCCGGAGGGGAATATGTTCGGCCTTATGCAATCCGATGAGTCGGCTGCGTAAACGGAATGACGGAACGGAGAGAGAGGAATTCATCTCTCCTCTCTCTCCGCTTCCGAACTTCCCGGAGCTTCGAAAGAAAGTAACGCAACCGATATACATGTAGAACAATCAGCGAAAGACCATGCCACGAGTAGTATACTTTGAATTTACCGCCGAGGACCCGGAACGGGCAGCGACATTTTACCGGAACGTCTTCGGATGGAACGCCGTCAAGTGGGACGGACCGGAAGATTACTGGTCGATCATCACCGGAGAGGAGAGCGAGCCGGGCATCAACGGCGGCATGATGCGTCGGCGGGAAGGCTCGCCGAACGCGACAACGTCGATCGAGGTGGAATCGCTCGCCGACTACACCGAGAAGGTGGTGACCGCCGGCGGAATCCAGGTGGTGCCACGGACTGAAATACCGGGCATCGGCTCCTATGCCTACTTCAAGGATACCGAGGGGAATATCTTCTGCATCATGGAACCGGAACGCCGGAACGCGTGAGGAAATAGAGGAGCTTCTCATCAACTGAACAGGGAGAGGAAAGAAGACCGTAGCTCGCCTTTCATCAACTGACACTATCGTACAAAATCATGGAAAGAAAACCTGACATCATCACCTGGTTTGAAATACCGGCACAGGACTTCGAACGTGCGGTAACGTTCTACGAGACGATTCTGGAAACAACGCTGCATCGTTTCGGACCGCCGGGATCGGACTACGCCTTCTTCGATCACCACAACTCGGTCGGCGGAGCGATCACCCGTCACGACGGCTGCCGCCCTTCAGAGAACGGCGTGCTTGTCTACCTGAACGGAGGGGAAGATCTTCAGCCGATTCTCGACCGGGTGGAAGAGGCCGGCGGGAAGATCCTGAAGGGGAAAGAACTGATCTCCGAAGAGATCGGCTATTCCGCTCTTTTTACCGACACCGAAGGAAATCGCCTTGCCCTTCACTCAAGCAGATAATTCTCCATTACCATCAACACGCGACACTATGCTCTGCGATATGGCAACAGATATTCATCCGGCTTCGGTAACCGGGCTGGCCTTTGTCTCGGTCTATGTTGACGACTACAAACAATGCCTCGATTTCTATACAAACGTTCTGGAACTGGAGAAGCGCTTCGATATGGGAAAGGAGTCCTGCTTCTTCGGGGTGGGTGAGGAGTGCGGACTCTACCTTGAGGGGGGACACCGCATCGGGCAGACCGATCCGTTGACCTCACGAGCCACCTTTACTCTGGCCGTCCCCTCCGCCTTTGCGCTCTTCGGCAGACTGGTAGAGGCCGGAACGGAGATGATCGATGAGAAACCGCAGAAAGTGGGAGAAGGGAATTACTGGTTCCGGTTCTTCGACCCCTCCGGAAATATTCTGGAAGCGCTGGGGGGAGAGTAGAGACACGGCCTGAAAGTTCGGCAACCACGATCATATAAACATAGCACAGGAAAGAACGATGAGCACAACGACAGCACAATCCGGATCGATCCTCTGGCAGGACCTGACGGTAGGAAATGCCGGCGACGTCAGTCGGTTCTATGCCGAGGTGGTCGGCTGGGAGGCATCACCGCACGACATGGGAGAGTATCACGACTTCAACATGAAGGACGGGGAAGGGAAGATCGTTGCCGGCATCTGCCATGCGAAAGGATCGAACGCAAATATCCCACCGCAGTGGATACTCTACATCAGTGTCGAGGATGTGGAGGCAAGTGCGGCACGATGTCGCGAACTGGGAGGGGAGGTGGTGGACGGACCCCGCACGGTGGGAGAGAGCAGATTCTGCATCATCAGGGATCCGGCCGGAGCGGTAGCCGGGTTGTACGGCGGATAACGTCCATCGACGGAATGGGGTCCTTCATTTTTTCTGAGACAAGGAACATAAGAGTTAAGAGTACAGACATGCAACGATTGATTCGATACGGAATAGCGGCAATCCTTTCGGCTCTTCTCCTGACGCAGATCGCATCGGCGCAGGAACCGGAAAGCAAAACGGAGAAGAGAATGAATCTGGGCACCTTCTCGATCAGCCTTGCCGTCAGCGATATAAAGGCATCGAAGAGTTTCTACGAGAAGCTCGGTTTTGTCCAGACCGGCGGAGACATCGAACAGAACTGGATTATCATGATGAACGGCGAGGCAATGATCGGACTGTTCCAGGGGATGTTCGAGGAGAACATCCTGACGTTCAACCCGGAAGATGTCCGGAGCATTCAGCACTCGTTGAAAGAACAGGGAACGGAGATCATCACCGAAACGGACGAATCGACCGAAGGTCCGGCCCACATCGTGCTGCAGGATCCGGACGGAAATCTGATTCTGCTCGACCAATTCTGATTCCCGGCTCTCACTCCACATCACAATTTCTCGACATTGTCGCACGCTTCCTGCGTTATGCTCCGGTCTTCCTTCTTGCAGGGAGCGTGCGGCACGTCGATTCGGACAATTCGATATTGTCGCACGCTTCCTGCGTTATGCTCCGGTCTTCCTTCTGCAGGGAGCGTGCGGCAAATCGATTTCGGGAAGTTCGATTGTCGATCTTCGAATGTCAATCGTCAGTTGTCGAATGAACCGGACGCTTCCCTCACAACTGACCCCTCACGGCTGATGGCCCCCTGTTCGGATTGTCGAATGTCGATTTGCAAATACAGATATCCGCAGCATTTTTTCCCTTCATTGTTCAATCGACCATACTGAAGGTGAATCGGAACATCCGGACCAGAGACCATTCACTAATCAATCTATCAATACCATTATGAACGACGAAACGAAAAGACGGCTGGAAGAGCTTGAGAACGAGATTGCCGAGAGGCTTGAAGAGAAGCGGGCACTGCTGAGATCAGCAGCCGGTGAGAACGTGGAGAACTACCGGCTGAAACGGCAAGACGGAACCGAGACGACGCTTGCAGAGCTGTTCGGCGACAAGAAGGAACTGATCGTGGTCCACAACATGGGGAAAGGCTGTCCCTACTGCACACTCTGGGCCGACGGATTCAACGGCGTGGCCGAACATCTGGCCGACCGGGCCTCCTTCGTCGTCGTCTCGCCGAACACACCGGAAACACAGCGCGAGTTCGCCGAAAGCCGCGGGTGGAGATTTCCGATGGCTTCCGCTGCAGAATCGGACTTCACGCAGGATATGGGGTTCAAAGTGGAGCAGGACGGACAATGGTACTACCTGCCGGGCTACTCGGTCTTTGCAAAGAACGACGACGGATCGATTACCCGCATCGCCTACGACTTCTTCGGTCCGGGAGATGTCTATGCCGGCATCTGGCACATGTTCGAACTGTTGCCGGGGGGACCGGGAGAATGGCAACCGCAGTTCTCCTACGCAGCGGCCGAGGCGGCATAAATCACAGGCGGCGTAAGCGTCGTCTGAGAGGGTGTCTTAAAAGTAGCCTGTGTGCTCTGTGGTCTGAGCAGTCGCAGAGAAGTATCAGGGAAATGCTCTACCACTTGGTGATTCTTCGTGCTCTTTGTGTCTTGGTGGTGCGTCTGATTCTTACCATCCGCCGCGGCGGACACCAAGGGCACCAAGAATCACCAAGCAACTGAGACTTCTGCAATTCGTGACTTTTAAGAAACCTTCTGATAATTGAATTCATCATCAGGGAGAGAGAGTCGGGAAACCGGTTCACTCTCCCTGATGATCCATCTGGAAAAGTTTCCTCTCCCTATCTTTCCCTCTTCTCCATCCCGCAAATCCGGGACAACATCAATTTCGATCATGATCTACTCAGTCGACTCGGCAATAGAGATTCTGGAACGTACCGTTCCGACGCTCCGCTCCCTGCTTGAAGGACTTTCCGATGAATGGATTTATGGGAACGAAGGGTTCGAGACGTGGAGTCCGTTCGACGTCGTCGGGCATCTGATTCACGGAGAGCAGACCGACTGGATTCCGCGGGCGGAGATCATTCTTCGGGAGGGAGAGGACCGAACGTTCGAGCCGTTCGATCGCTTTGCCCACTTCCGGACAACGCAGGGGAAATCGCTTGCGGAGCTTCTGGACGAACTTGAAGAAGTACGAACGGAAAACCTGCGACGGCTCAGGGCGATGGAGATCACGCCGGAACTTCTGAATCGACGCGGAACGCATCCGGAGTTCGGAAGCGTCACGCTGCGGCAGTTGCTGGCAACCTGGGTGGCCCACGATCTGGGTCACATCACCCAGATCACGCGGGTGATGGCAACGCAGTATCGTGAGGAATGCGGTCCGTGGCAGGCATATCTGCCGGTGTTGAGGCATCGTTAGCCGGAGGGCAAAGTTGGGGAGGGTTGGGTTGTTGAATGGTGGAATGGTTACCTGATCTGGTGTCCGTTGTCGAGGCACCGATAGCCGGGATACGTGGTTGGGAGGGTTGGGTTGTTGAATGGTGGAATAGTTAATGGTTATCCGATCTGGTCTCTGCAAAGAAATTCCACCGTACCCTGTCCCCCTCGTCCCTCTCTCGACTACTCCCACCCCGCCGCCACCAGCGACGGCTGCAACGACGTATCGAGCGAGCCGATCAGTTCGTTCATGGACTTCATCCCGTGTCGTTCCATATAGGCCGCAATCCCTTCGGCAATTGTCGGTCCGACGGAGGGATCGACGAAGAGAGCGGTGCCGACCTGAATCAGCGATGCCCCGACGATCAGGAACTTCAGGGCATCCTCGGCCGTGCAGATGCCGCCGATACCGATAATCGGAATCTTCACCCCCTTGCGGACTTCCCAGACTTTCGCCAGAGCCATCGGCAGGATTGCCGGTCCGGAGAAACCGCCGGTGATCGTCGCGATCTTCGGACGGCGGGAATCGACGAAGATATCCATACCGACAAACGTGTTCACGCAGGAGACCGCATCGGCCCCTTCCGCCTCGCAGGCCCGGGCGAACTCACCGATACTGGTCACGTTCGGCGTCAGCTTGATTGCCAGGAACTTATCGGTTCGCTTTCGCAGATCGCGCGTGATCTCCGCCACCGCCGGACAACTGGTCCCGAAGCTCAGCCCTCCATCCTTCACGTTCGGACAACTGACGTTGATCTCGTATCCGGCCACCCCTTCGTGCTCCTCGCATCGTTCCAGAACGTAGGCATATTCCTCGATTGAACTGGCCGCGATATTCACAATCACCGTCGCCCCCGCCTCCCGAAGTGCCGGCAGTTTCTCGTCCAGAAAAACATCGACGCCGACGTTTGCCAGTCCGATGGAATTCAGCATCCCGGCCGCCGTCTCCGCGATCCGTTGCGGCGGATTGCCGTCCCGCGGCTTCCGGCTGATGCTCTTGGTGACCACCCCTCCCAGTTGCGAGACATCGACAAACGAGGGACATTCCAGTCCGTAGCCGAATGTGCCGCTGGCGGTCAGGACAGGATTCCTGAACGTGACGTTCCGCAGGGTCAGTTCTGTTGAGATTGACATGGTATCGGTTGTGAACGTTGCGTAATCTGTGTTGCGTAGGGGGATTTGAGTGATGAGCCGTGAGCAGTCAGCTATCAGCTTTGAGCAGTCGGCTATCAGCTTTGAGCAGTCAGCTATCAGCTTTGAGCAGTCGGCTATCAGCTTTGAGCGGTCAGCTATCAGCTTTCAGTGTTGAGCTTTCGGTAGTTGACTTTGAGTTGTGAGCAGTCGGCTATCAGCTTTGAACTTTCGGCCGTCCGCTATGAGCTTTCGGCTTTCCGTTACGAGTCTTCAGCTTTGATGGGTATCGTAGTGAGTCCTAAGAGTTCAGTTGTAAGCAAGGAGCGGGACTGCAGGCACGGATCCGCCGAGTCGGACTCGCCACGTTCTCACTCATACACTCACGCACCCCCATACTCACTATCCTATCCATGCTCCATCGGCAGTGATTCCAGCACCAGATCGGCCACGTCGTAGTTCGGGCCATGGGTGCAGACCAGGGTGTACTTCCGATCACCCTTCTTCATCTCCACCGGACATCCCTGACAGATGCCGATGCCGCAGGCCATCTGACATTCCAGCGAGACCTCCAGCGACAGACCCCGGTCCGCGCAGAATCCGGCCAGGCTCTCCAGCATCCGGTTCGGTCCGCATGCAAAAACCCGGTCTCCTCCATCAAATGGGTTCTCCTCCCGGAGGTATTCATCCAGAGCCCCCACAACGTTTCCGTGAAAACCGAGCGAACCGTCGTCGGTTGCGTAGAGGGGATTGCGCAGGCGGCCGTCATCCACGATCATGTCCGCAGTCCGGGCACCGTGAATATTCACTACTTCAATTCCGCGCTGATGGAGGGCTTCCCCCAGAATCGGCATCGGAGCGATACCAAGTCCGCCGGAGACGAGAATCGCCCGGCCGTATTCTCCTTCCAGATGGAAAGGAATGCCGAGCGGTCCCATGATATCGAGCGGATCTCCCGGTCGTTTCGCCGCAAAGATCTTCGAGCCTTTGCCGTGAACGTTGTAGATCAGTTCGATCAGATCGCCGTCGATCCGGTGAACGCTGTAGGCCCGTCTGAGAAGCGGATCCCAGGAAGCGTCCGGTTTCACGTTCAGGAACTGTCCCGGACGGACGGCGGCGGCGACTTCGGGTGCCCGAAAGCCGATCACCCAGACGTTCCGGGCAATCTCCCTGGAATATTCTACTGGAACGGTTGCGAGGTACATGATGCGAAATTAGCAAATCGCCCGGACGAGGAAGGTGAGGATGCGTTAATGGGAGGAGTGGAGACTGATCCTTGCAGGAAGTTCCGGTCGAGGATGCTCCTCTCCCGAACGAAAGGGGGATGGAAGACATACCGAGCGGGGGCAAACCGGATAAAAAAAGAGAGTCCGTGCCACACCGGTACGGACTCTCTACAACATCTTTTTCTGTACGGACATATCAAACGTGTGAGCCTTGCGGCTCCGGACATCAGATCTGCGGTATATAGAGCAGACCCTGATTTGCTCCGGTCACTTCCTCGAAGCGACGGGCAAACGAACCGGCGATCTCGGACGGAACCGTAGCGTACAGCTCCCTGGCCAGTCCGAGTGTTCTCCGATGAATCGGCTTTGCCGTCTGGCGACGATGGTTTGTAAGAACCTCGATCACGTAGGCGCGGCTGACGTTGAACTGCTCGGCGAGCTGGTTCTCGGTGTAGGAACCGGTC
>CAMLOB010000164.1 GCA_946481475.1 uncultured Chlorobiota bacterium
CATCTCCAGAAAACAACACCACAAGCGCTTATAACAAGTAGACATGCTGTATAAAGTCGCCACTTTTTCATCTCAATTTCATTCATCTACAATTACTTCTTATTTTCCTCTCCTCTTAGAGCTGTCTCTGAATGGACATTCCCTGTACCAGGCAAAACTGCTGCACGGGTTTGAGTTTCTGTCATGATTACTGGGGATGTAGCCACCTCGGTTGAAGCCCTAGGATTACCAGGCACGGAGGCACTTTCAGTTGAAACAAGGGTTCTACTAGTCGCTTCAAGGCGGAAGTCCACACTAAAAGTCCCATAATAATTATAAGTAGTCTGACTAAATCCTTCTGTCCCGCTTGCCGAGGCCGTCAAAGACTCGCTAATTTCAAGGCTTGCATCTACTCCTAAGTTCACTTCAACAACTTTTAAATCGACTGAAACCCCGAGACTTGCACCCAGATTTTTCTTAACATCTTTAGCAACACTAACTGTCTCCTCAAAGGTCCGACTCCTTTGCGCTTCTACATCTTTATTCGGCTTTATAGATAAAAGATTCACGTCTATTGTCAAGTTAAATGACCTTTGGCCCAGATCATCGCCCACATTGCCCAAGGTAAATTCGATATCTACCTGCCTTGTCACATCCAAACCTCTTTCTATATTAGTAAGAGTAGTTGCATTAAAGATACGATCAAACTCACTTCTAGTAAGGCCAATAGTGGAAGCAGGAACAGGTGGACCCACAAAACCTGCAGACGCCAACCCGAACAGACCCTCCAATTTTGTTTTGAGATTCCTTGAGTTCACCTGTGTTACTGTTGTTACAGTACCAACCTTTAGTGGAATACTTTCCTCCAGTCCATCCAAATCAATAAACGCAATTGGATTATCCCCCGCAAATTGATACGGCGTATACCACGGATAGTCATCCGCCAACGGATCAACGCTCAGGAACCGCGCGTAACGGGGATTATAGATCCGGAATCCGTAGTCATAGCTGTTCCCCGTCCCTTCCGGCGGCATTCCGGCAACCGGAGGCGTTGTGCCGTACCACTCGTTATCCATCTCCTTGCCGTTAAAGCCGTAGCGATAGTCATCACTGCTCCAGCTTCTGCCGGGCTGCAGCATGCCGAAGGCGTAGTAGTTGTTATAGGAAGCCATATCCACAGTGAAGGGAAGCTGTCCCGGCACCCCGGTCGGCTCCTTGAGGTCGGTGAACGTTACCCGGACATTGCCCAGATGGTCTTTCAGTTCATAGTACTTCTCACGCAGATTGCGTGTGTAGAGACCTTCGGCCATCGGCGGATTGGAATTCTCCCCGAGACGTATCAAACCATGCGTGCCGGTTGTCGGATCTTTCGGTTTGACCGTTACAAAACGTCCCTGACCTTCGGCTCCATAGATCATCCATTCTTTCAGAGTAACTTCTCCGAACGGAATGGCCTGATCTCCATTGATTGGCCCCGGCACGCAAGGAAGCAGGGGTGGGAAAGGATTGCCGCTAGGAACTACCGGCACCCAGTTGCCGATATATGGGGCAAGAGCAGGATTCCAATCGCAGGCATCTCCCGTCTCATCATGATTGAAATCTTCCTGATCGACATTCCATTCTGTCGGCAAATTATCCATCCAGTCCGGAACACCATCTCCGTCGGTATCGGGCGTTTCACCATTCATCTCTTCATTGAGATTGTGTCCCAATATTTCCTGCTCATAGACAGCAAGAACCTCACCGTTCGCATCCCGCACATAGTACACAACCTTGTTTCCCTCCGTTGTTGTCCAGGTTCCCCCTTTGAACCATGTCTGCTGGTCTCTGTTCCGGATAACCTTACGCACTCGCTGACCCAACGGATCATAGAGATAGTCCATCCGGGCACTGACAACGGGAATAACACGAGCTCCACCGGTCGTTCCGGGTTGCAGAATATTCTTTCGGACTGTCCGGACTTTGCCATCGGGCCTCCAATTAATCACGACTCCTTCCTGTTCATCCCTCATCAGATTACCCCGAGCATCATAGACATAATTGATCCAGGGACCGAAGGGAGGAACCAACTGATCGTTCATGTCAAGCAAGTAGGGAGATTGGGCTGCCGGAAAATACCCATCGTTGACTCTCTTGAGCTGATTTGATGTGTAATCGTTATACGTATAGGCAAGATCATCAAGTTCCGGATTATATCCGGAACCCGGAGCACTTAATCCGAGCCGCTTCAGACCGAGAATGTTTCCATTCGGATCGTAGTGATATTCACTGGAATATTCCGTGCCGATCTGCCAGTATGCGGGGGGGACCGGCGGATTCGTCTCCGCCACACCGTAATTCCATGCCGGAGTGACCGGATCATAGATCAGGAACTCCGCAACTCTCAACCGATTCAGCTTGTCATACTGATACTGGTAGCCGGTATACTGTTGATAGGCGAGATTCGGTCCTCCCACTCCCGGTCCGGGCAACGGAGCCGGCACAATGTTGCTTGCCCATGTACTGATATTGCCATTATAGAGCGGATGCGTCGCATTACTGAGGTTATATGAGCTTTCAGGCAACGGATTCCCGTCAAGCGTTCCTCCACTGTTGAAGCCGGAGCTTTGCATGTTGAAGACCCGATGGAAATCTCCGGCATAGTATCCCACCGTCATGCCAAAGGCATCTTCCGCATACCGATTCGCAGTTCCATCCCGGCCAGGATCCTGTGTAATATCGAGTCCTAGTGCCGGGTGATTGATTCCTTTCGTCCATCCATGAATCGTATAGGTATAATCGATACCCTGCACCTCATCATCTCCCAATTCCACACGCTTGACAGGGCCGTGAAGGAAGTATTTGTAGCGGGCATCTCCATCCCAGATCCTGCCGTCGCGCGACGTCTCAACCTTCACCAGTCTGTTGTCTGGATCATAGACATAGCGATGGAAATACTGGTCGTTCATTCCTTCATTATAAAGGAGCCTGAGCGGACTACCGCTAATGAGATCGTACTCATACCGGATATAGTTATCCATGTACTTTGGTTGCCCGGGCTGAGGACGCCACATCGGCATGCGTTGAATTACCCATTCCACATTACCGTGCGGATCATAGCTGTAGTATGTCGCCGTTCCCTCGTCAGTAACAGTATAGCTGATACGATTACGCAGATGCCTTTGTACTCCTCCCTGCCCACTTGGATTGTAGGTCACCGGTCCCGGATCCGAGTATACCGACCAGACAATATTTGCACGGTCCAGTACCGGATAGGATTGCGGGAACAGCGTCTCTTCTATCTCCGTATCCAGTTCATTCAACACATCGTTCGGATTCATGGGGTCACGGAAGGGATTACGGGCAATGCTGACCATCGGCATGCACTCTCCTTTCTCAATCCCTCTTCCCAATTTGTCATACTTCGTATAAGAGAATCGTCCTTTTTGATATTGCTGGGCATCCTGGGCAAATCGGAGCTCGCCCCGACGATTATACCAGTACCGGGTTGTTCCTCCATCAGGCGTATGTCTTGCAATCCGCTGCCCCAGCGAGTTGTAGGCATAGCCGGTCACAAAATCATGGTCAGGATGATTGGACCTGTTGATTCCCGTGCCCGGAGTCAATACATCCAGGCCCTTTGGGGCAACAGTTCGAACCAGATTCCCGGCACGATCATAATAGTAGAGTGTGAAGTGATAGAGTTGCGGCAAGTCATAGGTCAGGATAAAATCATCCTGAATATTCTCCGCAACCTTGCATCCGTTATCGTATTTCAAACGGAGATCACGTCCTTTATCGGCCGCACACGTCGAGATCTGGTTTTCAATTTCCTGACGGATCTCCCGGGCCAGTTTATTCTCACAGGATATGTAGGTAAACTCGATCATCTGGTCCTCATCCACATCCTGCGTCGGCATCGGCTTCCAGCGGAAGCAGATCTCGCCCGAGCAGTTTGTTGTTGTGGTACAGAAGACCGGACAGAGATCAAAGGTATGTACCAGCGGCGTTGTTCCCTTTGTACACGTCCGCTCATACGTCAGTTTACAGTCGTTTGTCGGATTTACGAATATGCGGGCGGTCACATCATCATCAAGGTAGAAGATACATTCTGCGTTAGTTGACGGACATCCATCTCCGTTAAAGCTTTGACATCCACAGAAGCCGGCTTCGTCCTCCGGATACTGATTCAGTTCACACTCTTGATTCAGATCACATCCTGTCGGCAACATCAAGTCGGCATCGTACTGTGAAGGATTTTTCCCAAAGAATGACGACAGGCGGCTTCCCAGCCATGCTTCTACTGTTGTAGCTCTTGAACAGGGGGCTATATGAATGCCATCATCACAGGTATAATCGATAGGGATATCCAAATAGCTCTTGTTTGCCTGATACGCCTGTAGTTCCGTATTCAAGCACGACGCTGCCGCACGGACATACCGCTTGCCGTCGTTCTCGCTGGCATCGATATGGGTCCAGGGATTTGAGGCATCCGTAGGACATTGTCCCGGTGAAGTCGGCATTGTTAATTCAAAGTCATGGTTCAGAACCTTGTAAATATCTTCCAGATCCTGCTTGTATTGCGTCGGGTTGTCCGCCGGAGTTGATACGACATCATCACCATTGCATACAACGGCTCCAAGATCACAATACGTCTCACATTCTTCCACCAATGCCTGTGCCAGACAGTAGATCTCCGCCTTTCCGATTACCGGATTCATATTAGCGTCAAGTTCATCTGCTTCGTACAATCCTCCACCCGGCTTGGCATCTCCCTGGATTGTCTTTCCTGCCGTCCGATACTGAGCCGTAACTTCACCCACAAACTGAGGGAACCTTTCCTGGCACTTCGTACGACATACCTGTTCCATATTCTGGAACTGTTGCTCGGCACATTCGCAATCCGTCAGGCCATCACACTCATTATCGTCCGGATCCGGCTCAGCACTTCCATGGATGCACCGATACAGTTGTTCCCATAGCGGATCTCCCTGCGGAGGGGTTGTGCCCGGCCAATTGAGTGACTCTTTGCACGAATCAATACAGGGTCCATATCCGAAGCCTTCCTCTCCCGGACAATCTTTGCCATCAAACCGGCTGTTCCGGAAGTACTTGTGGGCATTATCCAGATATCCGGTTGATCCGTAATTCGTAGCAGAAGATCCGATGTACTGTTTCCCCGTGCACTTCAGGAACTCATCAAGCAAGTCAACACTTTTTCGCTGGTCAGCATCCGAGACATCCCCTACCATCGTTTCATAGTTTTCAACGATTCTTCCCCAACAGGCCTGTAGGAGTTCGCAGTCATACCCATCATCCAGCATATTTTCAATCAGCTTATCGAAGGCTCCTTCCCCATTTGCGCCGATATCGGGATCGGAAGGATCCGCAGTGGGATAAATTGCGACGCCATCGGTAAAGAAGAAGTCCCGCAGGGTAGCTGTCCCACTTGTGACAGCCTCTTCTCCCCACTTGTCCAGCAGAAGCTCCTCGAAACTCCCGACATTCGACGCGTTGCATCCGCATGTTTTGATCGGTATAAATACTTCCCCGCAACAATCGGTCAGCACGTTGTATCCTATTGTTTGCCACTGGCCGTTTACTATTCCCTGAACGGTGGAATACGTTCCAGGCTGTGTATATACCAATGCATCCATAAGGGAATAAAAATCAACCAGATCAATATCATCGACTGTTCCTTCAATTGTCGGATCGGAAGCCTTGTCAAGAAGGCTGAGAATGGTTTCACCTGTCAGCGGCCCGGAGGCAACGGGATCGGCCGTCAGGGCCTGTTCTACGGCTGTCCGCACCAGTGCCTTCTGTTCATCGACATAGGGATCCGATTTTCCGATGTAGAGGCGTCTTTCAACAACATAGGTTCCTGCTCCTAGCCTGAATTGCCTTGGGCTCATTACCAGACTATAGCCGCTGCTACAGTCACCGACGATTTCATCGTTCTCATTACTACCGAAATCAATTGTGTAAGGGAAGAAGGGGATAAATGGATTATTCGGATCCGGTGTAGCATAGATTGCCGACTGACACCCTCCATCAATTTTGTGAATAATAAATTTCACATCGACATCACAACTCCAGCACTCTCCCTCAGTTCCACAGTCCTTGGAAACCCTCGCAAGGTCTCCTATTGCATAGTCTATACTGAATTGTGTCTCTTCAAACAGAACTACCCGTTTTGATGCACTGATAATGTTATCAGTCAGGTGTATATCATTGTCGATCTCATCAACCACCTGCATTGGCGCGATGCCATGAGTGTGTCCTAGAGGGTGTGAAGTATTAAAATACCCTTCCGGCTCTTCCATGGACTCATTTCCTCCTCCATACATACCGGTTGCAATAACAAGGCCGCTACGGTCGGTATAGGAAACTGTGATCACCTTATTCGGATCGACTGTAACGGTCTTGGTAATACCCTCCCCTTTTGGAGCCTCGTCGCCGAACAGCGCCACAATCTCGCCGTCTGCTGCCGTTGCATAATAGGTCTTTACTGTACGATCAACTGAATTTTCCCCTCCACCAATTCTGTGCATGTCACCTGCATTCCCCTGTTCGATCACTCTGCCGGTTCCGTCATGTGAGTATAGCGTTCTGACGAAAGCATACCCATCGGCATTGGGAACGCCAAGGTCATTATTATTATCCGAATAATATTCATGGACCGGGCCTGCATTCACCGGATTGGGATTGCGATAAGACATGTTGCCGTTGCAGTCCTTAGCATCATAATTAAGAGATCCATAGAGCACAGCTCCATTACCATCATCATATTGGAGAACCCCTGTCTCATACTGGAATCCGACTTGTGCCAGGCTGCTGACAGGTGCCGGCAGCGATTTCAACGCCGGACGCCCCAGATAATCATGAACTGTCTGTGTAAGAATCCTGCGACCTTCTAGTCCTTCAGAATTCCATCGTGCCTGGGTTTGTCTGGCTTGCTGTAAGCCATTCGCATACGTGATATTATCTGAAATCCGTGTCCCTTCTTCACCCTCCGTAAAAACCCTTCCATAAATCCAGTTTTTATCGTCATCGAATTGTTCATAGAAGAAAAGATATGGGGTCTGAGATTCAGGTTGACCATTCACTGTAACACTGCTCTGATCGATAATAATTTTATCCTCATTATTGGGGGCCTCACTCCAAACTCCCCAGTTGCGGCTATCAGCTATTCCTCCGGGATAGTAGTCGCCGATCGGTCGGACCCTCCAAAGATAATATCCGGTCCCTTCTGCAATAGCTAACTCCAAGTCCTTCAGATCATTGCCGGTCTCGATTGAAAGAGCTTCACGCCAATCTACGATCGCCCCTATCGCTGTTTCGTCGTGGCGGTTCGCCCAGTCTTCATTATACAGTCTCAATAATTGCACTTGATAATTCGGAGATTTACCACAATCGGATACACCAGTGGAAATCTCCCAATTCAGTTTAACCGGATTTGTCGTAACAGGCTGAGTATAAGGAGAGACTTCTATAACCTTAGCAAGAGCGGTGGCAGGGTTGTTGGTATTTATCGGCAATGTCAGATAGTGCTCATGACATACAGACTCGAGAATTACATTATTTCGGACATACCCTGGCAAAGTCCCAGGAGAAGTCGTGACACTCAAAATGGTGACACGGAAGCCATCGGCCGAAGTCAGAAACGAAGTAACATCTTTATTGAAGAGTTGTTCAGGTCGATATATGCCGTTCCCGGACAAAGCAGCAGCATCAACCTGAATTTGCAAGGTTTTCTGAAAAGCTCCGGCTTGAGGAACTCCGGCAAGCAAAGGTGTAACCT
>CAMLOB010000165.1 GCA_946481475.1 uncultured Chlorobiota bacterium
CCGGACGGGACCTTCCTGATGGGAGAGGATGCAATTGCCTTTGTCTCGCTGGACGGTACATGCCGGTGGGTACATGAGTGGGACCCGAGCAGAACAGAGATAACCCTGCAGCCGACGGTGATTGCGGAACACATTGTCTTCGCACTCGGCGATGAAGTGCAGGTCATCAAAAATGACTGTGCCGGAACTGTCGTCGCCGTCCACGAAATCGATTTCGGCGATAGTGCAGTGCTGACCTCCGAAGAGGGAACCGTCGTCATTCTGGACATGGACGAAGGATTGATCTACGGATACCGACTGAAGTAACGCAGGATCTTTACACTATCCACACAAAATGCCATCGGACTTCAACGTCCGATGGCATTTTTTTTCCATCACACACTTGCTCCTGCGAAAAACTCTGCAAGGGGCACGAACCGATGCTGTTACATCCGCTCCGGCGCATCCACTCCGAGAATGCGCAGGCCGTTGCCGAAGGTGATGCCGGCCACCTGCAGCAGCCGGAGCCGCGCATCCCGCTCGGCCGTCGTGGCCGCCCCCACGATCCGGTGTTCGTGATAGAACTTGTGGAAGGCGGCGGCAAGTTCGCGCAGATACTCCGCCACGATCTGCGGTTCCAGATCGCGGGCCGCACGTGCAATCGTCTCCGGAAACTCCATGATCTGCTTGATCAGAACAATCTCCTCATCGGCCGTCAGCACGTCGAGCGGGGCGTCCGGATTCAGGACGATCCCCTCGGATTCGGCGTGGCGCAGAACGCCGGCGATCCGGGCGTGGGCGTACTGCAGGTAGAAGACCGGATTCTTGTCCGACTGTTCGCGGGCCAGATCAAGATCGAACTCAAGATGCGTGTTCGCCCCCCGCATGATGAAAAAGAACCGGACGACGTCGGCCCCCAGATCCTCGATCAACCCGTCCAGCGTGATCGACCGGCCAAGCCGCTTGGAGAACTTCACTTCCTGGCCGTTCTCGACAAACGAGACCATCTGGTGGATCACCGGTCTGATTCGCGAGGAATCCTCCCCCAACATCCCGACCGCCGCAATCACATCCGGCACCGCATCGATGTGGTCGGCGCCGAGAACGTCGATTACGCGGTCGAACCCGCGGCCCAGCTTCTCCATGTGATAGGCGATGTCCGGAAGCCGGTAGGTCGGCTCGCCGGAGGACTTGACGATCACCCGGTCATCCCGGCCGAGATCCTCCAGCTTCAGGTAGAGCGCCCCCTCCTTCTGATAGGTCCGCCCCAGTTCCCCCAGCCGTTTGATCGTCTCCTCGATCTTCCCATCCTCGTAGAGGGTCGTCTCGTTGAAGTAGACGTCATGGTCGATGCCGAGCGCCTCCATCGTCATGCGGATCCGGGTGAAGTTCCACTTCTCCCCCTGTTTCCGCATCACATCCAGATTCTCCTCGGTCTCCTCCGCATACCTCTCCCCCTCCTGCTCGACCAGTTCCCGGGCAATGTCGATGATGTACTCTCCCCGGTAGCCGTTCTCCGGAAACTCGAACGGGAGTCCGAGCAGTTCGAGATAACGGGCATGGATCGACAATGCCAGCATCCGCATCTGGTTCCCGGCGTTGTTGAAGTAGTACTCCCGCGTCACCTCGTCGCCGTTCCACTCCAGAATATTCGCGATCGTATCGCCGAGCGCGGCGTTCCGTCCATGTCCCGGATGGAGCGGACCGGTCGGGTTCGCGCTGACGTACTCGACGTTCGTACGAACGGGCTTCTCCGGCTTCCCTCTTCCGTAACTCTTCCCCTCCTTTCTGCTGATCTCATCCAGACGCATCTGAAAAAAAGCGGGAGTAAAACGGAAGTTGATAAAGCCGGGACCGGCGATGTCGATCCCCGAAATATAGTTCTCGTCCGGATCGAGTGCGGCAACAAGTTCCTCGGCAATCTGACGCGGAGCTTTTTTCAATGCCCGCGCCAGCCCGAGCGCAACGCTTGTGGCCAGATCGCCGTGATCGGCCTGCTTCGGCCGCTCCAGAATAATCTCCGTCTCCTCCGGCGCACCGATCTGCGCCAGCCCCTTCCTCAGTATCGGTTCGATAAATGTCTTCATTCTCTGTGGATTGTCCGGTTGTCCCGTTGATGTGGGGGAGGATTGTTTTGAGTGTTCAGCTTTGAGCCGTCAGCCGTGTGCTTTTAGTTCTGGACTCCCGACTTTCAAACTATTGAACCACTGCACCTGACTCCCACACCCCATTCACTTTCAGTCCGGAGTTTTCATCGGGTGAGGATACCGGGATTGAAGATTCGTACACAGCTTGTCCGTCACGCCCCCTTGTACCCTGTACCCTTCGTGCTATAACTCTTCGTTCGGGGTTTCCCGGGGCACCCCCCTGCCCCTCGTGCTATAACTCTTCGTCCGGGGTTTCCTGGGACACCCCCCTGCCCCCCTCAAGGGGGGAGTCTGTCACATGTTCGGTTTTGGCATCGGCCCAGAGGCGTTCCAGCTTGTAGAAGTGGCGGGTCTCGTTGTAGAAGACGTGAATGACCACCTCCACATAGTCCAGAATAATCCAGTGGAGCCCCTGCCATCCCTCGGTCTTCCAGGGACGAATCTCCTCCTTCCCCAGCTCCTCGCGGATATTGTCGGCAACGGCCTTGACGTGGGTGTCGTTATCGCAGGAGCAGATAACGAAAAAATCTGCGATGTCGGTCAGTCCCCGCACATCGAGCAGGACGATATCCCGTCCTTTCTTCTCGATCATCAGGTCGGCACACCGGCGTGCGAGTTCTTCTGCTGTATAGTTCACGGTCAATGCAACATTCAAAATGAAAATTTCAAAAACAGGTGGGGAACTCGTTTCTATGCTTTACGGTCAATGAAGAATCCGTTTTGAATCCGCCGCGGCGGATTCAAAACGGATGGAGCGCTTGCCGAGTTCCGTTCCGCCAATGCTCATCCGTTGTCCCGGGTTACCGCATCGGGCGCAATGTAGTATAATCGGCACCGACGACCACCGTTGCCCGGACATAGAGCGAGCTGTCGATCTCGGTAAAGACCCGTTCCGGCGGGATACCGAGAGCATAGGCCACTTTCCGGGCCGAGACCGAGTCACCCACCCGATCGAGCACTTTCGACTGGAAGGCAACCTGCTCGGCATTGCCGTATTCCGGCACGTCGAACTTCCGCGCCCGCAAAAATTCCGAAAACTTTTTCGCAATCCCGTCCGCACCGCAGGCATTGACGACGTTGACCTGAATGTGTTCATCGGCCCGCACCGCCATGTGGCGTGTGTCAACCGTCGGATCGACTTTCGGACGGAGCAGATTCCGTTCGATCAGACCGTAGGCCAGCGGGATCAGCACCAGAGCAAGAAGAGGGACAACAATCCGGAAGATGCGTCGCTTCCGCCGTGTCGTCTCGGCCTTGCGCTCCGCCTCCTCTTTCTCCTGCAATTCCCGCAGGCGGGGAGGATATGTACGCCGGGAAGATTCCGCCATCTTCTCCTCCCCTACTTCATGATCCTGTCGGCATAGAGCTGATCGAGCACATCGAACTCCTCCTGCGACAGGAGCCGGCGCAATGTGTCCTGCTGGACATGCCAGAAGGAACGGAGTCCATCCCGATCCTGCGCTTCGTTCAGCGCAATAATCGTCTCCGCCGCCGCCACATACAGATCGTTCCCCTCCAGTTCTTCAATCCCTCCGATCTCCTCCGTATCAACAACGGTCGCCTCCTGCAACATTCGCCGGTAGTTCTCCATCCGCTCCTCGGCCTCCTTGCGGAAGAACGGCAGGTTTTTGCCCCGGACACTCTCCACTTTCCCTTCGGTCAGACTGAGCAGATCGGAAACATAGGTGGTCGACCGGAAGTGGGGAACGAACTCGGGCCAGTACTCGCTGCGGACCAGAATCACCGGCTGTGTCATCCCTTCGATCCGTCTGACCGTCGGCGCACCATCCGGCACCTCCAGAAGCCGACGGATCTGACGGCCGTGACCGCTGTAGATCATCATTCCCTGCGACGCCGTCGGATCGTTCCCGCCACCGAAGGTCTCCACCACAAGCTCCGATGCCCGGTCTCCGGTCAACTCCTGCAGATCGTAGCGCGTGGTCCACAGCAGCGTATCGGTCAGCACCACATTCCAGGCACCGGTCGCCGTATCGAACCGGTAGATTTCCAGCCGATCGGCCCGTCCGTTCACCGGCACCGTTTTCCCATCCTCGATGCTGGTGACCACATACTCACGCCGACCGTCGTCGTCGAAATCGACGGAGAAGAGCGTGTCCAGCGTCCGGTTTCCCGAGAAGACCGGATCGGGAAAACTCATATCGACCACCCCTGCATCGGGATCTTCCCGGATTTGCGGGGCGTCATCGCCGCATCCGACTGCCGCAATGACAAGAAGGATCAGCAGAGGGGGGAGAGCCGGACCGGACCGAAACACTCCTCTCCGTTTTTCTTTCGCTTCACCCCTCAGTCCGGCATACTCATCCTTGCCCCTCGTCGCAATCATATCTCCTGAACCCCCATCCTTGTCTTCGACCATTCCGTTCATCATTTCACCATAAAGAATCCGGGCAGCCCTCGGCAGTCAACAGGTAGACTGCACGAGACCGCCCGGAAGAATAATGCATGCAGCGTTTCCGCCCGTTACCCCTGCGTATCCCACTGACCTTTCAGGTCCTGCACCTCTCCGCGAATGTCCTGGGCAAGCTGCCGTAGTTCCTGCATGTGCTTACGCACCCGAACACCTGCCGCCTTGTTCTGCTTGTCGTAGAATTTGTTAAAATCCTGCTCGAAGCTCTCAACAAGGTCTTTGAGCTGTTGATAGCGATCTGCCATGGTTCCCCCGATTAGATTAACGGATACGAAATTACAGCCCGATGCTGCACGCTGGTTACACCGGATAAATCTATCGGCGATTCCAGCAAAATTTCGAATGATAATATAAGAAAAACCGAAATCGGAAGGGGGGATTCCGGCAAATTTTCTTCAGACAGGGTTTTGCCTCCGAATCACGGCTAAACAAGAGAAAAAACGGCCCCCGAAACGTTCGGATCAACCCGGTCCGAACCGGCCTGAAGAAGAGCTTCGCAACGTCACGTCCCATCACTCCCCGCTACCGGCCGTTCCGCTGTAGCAGGATGTATGTCGACATCCATTATTGAGTGCGGAACGGTAGTTTGCGACGGTTGATCGATGATGAACCAATGCAAGAGAGCGCGGCACAGACCAGACCGACCGGGAACGAAGCGGAGACGACGGAAACGGAGTCTTCCCCCTCCTCGCAACTGACTCCGGGATTCATCTTCCGGTTCTGGAGTCCGCTGGCGGCCACATGGCTGATGATGTCGATCGAGGGACCGATCCTGACGGCGGTTATCGCCCGGCTCCCCAATCAGGAACCGAACCTTGCCGCCTACGGCGTCGCTTTCAACATCGCCCTGTTCATCGAGGCGCCGATCATCATGATTCTGAGCGCGGCCACGGCACTGGTCAAGGATCGGGATTCCTATCTGAAACTTCGGAACTACACCTATACGCTCAACGGAATCCTCACTCTCCTGATGGTGGTGCTTGCCCTCCCGCCGGTCTTCTATCCCTTCGCCGAACATCTGATGGGTCTGACGCCGGAGATCACCGAACTGGCCCATCTGGGAACGGTCCTGCTGATCCCCTGGCCGGCCGCCATCGGATTTCGTCGGTTCTATCAGGGCGTATTGATACGGGACGGACTGACGCGGCGTGTGGCCTGGGGAACGATGATTCGCCTTACCTCGATGGGGATCGGCGCCCTTCTCTTCAGTCAGGGATTTCATGCCGAGGGGATCGTGGTCGGTGCCGCATCCCTCTCACTTGCGGTTGTCGGCGAGGGGATTGCCGCCCGGTTCATGGTGATAAAGAGCATGAAGCGGCTGATGGGAACCGAGCCGAAAGGGAAACCGCTGACATACGGAGCGATTACCTCCTTCTATTTCCCCCTGGCCCTGACCTCGATGATCGGACTGGGAGCGCCGCCGATGATCGTCCTCTTCATGGGGCGAAGCGACATGGCACTCGAGTCGCTGGCGGTCTGGCCGGTTCTGACCGGCTTCGTCTTCCTCTTCCGCGGCATCGGTCTGGCATGGCAGGAGGTGGTGATCGCCCTGATCGGCGAGAACTTCGAGGGGTATCGTCCGCTCGGAAGATTCACGGCCGTCATCAGCCTCAGCACTGTTGCGGCCATCTCGCTGGTTGCCTTCACGCCTCTGGCCTCTCTGTGGTTCGAGAACGTCGCCGGGCTGAAGCCGGAACTGGCCGCATTCGCCATGCTGCCGTTGCAGATCATGGTTCTGCTGCCGGGGACCTCCTCCCTCCTCTCGTTCCAGCGGGGTGTTCTCGTCGCCGTCGGCGAGACCGCGCAGATATCGATCACCACCGCCATCGAGGTGACGCTGATCGTTGCGATCCTTCTGGTCCTGATCCCTCTATTGAACATGGTCGGTGCCGTCGCCGCCGCAATTGCGGTGACGGTGGGGAGGTTGATCGCCAACGGGTACATCACGATTCCGTATCTGAAGGGAGTGCGGAGAAAGATGGCGCAGGATCGGTAAACGGAACACCGGCGAATTCCCGCTCAGCGATCCTTGAACTCCGCCACGTAGATGTCATAGCCGCCGGCCGTACTGTCCCCTTTTCTGTTCGATGCGAAGTACATCCCCTTGCCGTCGGGCGTCACGATAAAGCTCCGCTCGTCGGCCTCGGTGTTGATCGGATAGCCGAGATTGTACGGCGTTCCCCAGCCTCCATCCTTTTCCCTGAACGAAACGTAGATGTCCAGACCTCCATATCCTCCCGGACGATCCGAACAGAAGTAGAGCGCGGAATCTCCACGCACAAGAAAAGGGGTGTCTTCGTTCGTACCGGAGTTCACCCTCTCCGCAACCGCCGGAAGCCCCCATTCCCCCTCATCGTCCAGGCGACTCACCATGATGTTGGAATGTTCGTTTTCGCGAACACCGGCCGCGAGGGCATTTCCCGCCGACAGCGTCGTGAAGAACAACTGCGTCCCGTCGTAGGAGAGCATCGGCGAACTTTCCCAGGAGGGAGTGTTCACCCGGTCGATATTGACCGATGCGGCATCGGCCGTTCCGTACCCTTCGATTTCATACAGATCACACGATCCCTTTCCATCGGCCAGATGGCAGGCGACGAAGACGACACGGCTGCCGTTGCCGGCGTAGGTGATGCTTCCGATTCTCCGATCCGGTGGGGAGAGTCGCTCCGGGGGAAGACCGAAGTCCGGAGAAGTGAACGACCCAACCCTGGAATAGTAAATATCGAACTGTCCGTTTCCTCCCCGACTGAGGTAGAACTCTTTTCCTCCCGGACCGAACTGCGGCCCGTACTCATCCTTGTTCGTGTTGATCGGGGAGCCGAGATTCCGGACGGCAATCTCGTTATTCTGAAGAAAGGCGAGTGAATTCCACCGATAAAGAGGCTGTTGTATCTCGGTGAACTGGCCGACCGACTTTCCCGCCCCGCCGCAACCGACGGCAAGAGAGAGAAGGAAAAGAGTGAGGGACAGAGGAAACGTTTTCAGGTACCGGATGTTCATCAACGTTTTGCTCCCGTTTTGAATGATGATGAATGTGTGGAGACTGCAGACGTTGTCCCCACAAGTCTTCCCGACCCGTCACCCCTCTCCGTTTTCTTTCTCGCTATTCGACAATCACAAATCGACATTCCAAAAGGGGCGGGGGGGGGGGGGGGCGGGGGGGGGGGGGGGGGGGGGGGGGGGGGGGGGG
>CAMLOB010000166.1 GCA_946481475.1 uncultured Chlorobiota bacterium
TCCCCCGCGCCAGGTCATCCCCGCCATTCCCGAGCAGCTTCCGCTGCGCCACGCTCACCTCTGACCAGACTTCGCTCTGGTTTTTCGACTTCCTGACGGCCAGGCGGAGTGCGTTCGAGGTGACCATGGTTTCCGAGCCGCTGAACTCCCGATCGTTCTCCTCCCCCCGCTTCGACCAGCGTCCCCGCTCCACGCAGAAGGAGGCGATGGGCACCTTGCCGGAATTCGGCGCCAGCGTCAGATCGACGCCGAGCGTCCTGTCCTGCCGTCCCCCCTTGACGATTTCACCGGCCTGGATGAAGACCTCATGGTCGGGAGAAAGGTTCTCGATGGCCAGTTCATTGACCGTTCCGGTCTCGTAGACCTTTACCAGGTTACGCTCCATCGCCTCTTCAAGGGTCAGGAACGGTATCGTGTGGGGCGTGCTCTCGCCGTGGATCAGAAAGATGGTGAGGGAACCGTGGTGGTAGGGACCGGAGATTTCGTATTCGCCGACCCGCGATCTGTTCTGGGCATCGGCGACGATGACGAAGATCATCAGGAAAAGGAGCGAGGCGAACGCCGTCGCAATCGAACGACTGACGTGTAGAGAATGGGTTCTTCCGTTCATGGCAGACCTCAGGAATTCCGTGATGGTGTCTGTGGCTTCTGAATTGACGATCCGTTTTCAGGTACGGAACGGGGGCAGGACGCACCGTAACCGTTGTGTGACACGGTGTATGCGGGTCGACTTCGGTGGGGAGGGATGGAACGGCTTTCTTAGTTTTGTCGGGGTGTGGGGGCCACTTTCCCCCCGGAATCCTCAATCATTGTGTTCCGGCTCTCTTTTATATTTTCCGATGTCAATCCGCCGTTCATTATTCCGGTTGTTTATGAAGAGTCTGCTTGTCGGGTTTGTTGGTCTTCTGCTGTTCGGACATGTCGCCTCGGCGCAGTCGGGCGATAACGGGAGCGATTCCGCTGACGTGTGGGACAGCATCGACGTGACCGAGCCGGAGCTGGCTCCCGGTCCCGGAGGCTTCGGCGTCTACGGCGGACCGATCTTCGAATACTCCACGCTGAAATCGACCGAACTGGACCCGGATCTGGACTATACGCTTTTTCTCTCCGGAGGAACCGGCTACATCATCATTGCAAACTGGCTGATCGGCGGGGGAGGAGCCGGCATAACGGCCGACAATCCGAACGAACGTTACGACCGGTTCACAATGGCGTACGGCGGTTTCCTGACCGGCTACGACCGCTATCTTGTCGACAAACTTTCCGGACGGCTCTCGTTTATGGTCGGCGGAGGTGAGATCGAGATGATCAAGAAGCATCCGCTGATTCCGAATCAGGGAGACCGGGAATTTCTGGAGAGATTCCGTCAGGAGAGTTTCTTTCTCCTGCGGGGAGAGGCCAGTCTCGGCTACAAGATCCTTCCCTTCCTCGACATCCGGGCGGCGGCCGCCTACTGGTATCCGATGGGGGGAGAAAACGTTGCTGACCTGCGCCAGCTCACCTTCGGTCTCCATCTGATGTTCGGATTCAGAAACAACATCATGTAAGGGTGCAAATCGTAGAGCGTTCTGCCGGACAACCTTTTCCGGTATACTGCGGAACAATCGGATAGCGTTGAACAATCTCTCAGAAACCAGACTTCAGAAATCAGATGACGACGGCACGGCTTGCATCTCTCGCGACACTCGCTTTTCTTCTCCTCCTTCTCCTTCCCGCTCTGCAGCTTCGGGCACAGGAGACCGGTGAAGAAGAGGAAGAGATTGAGGAATTCGACTTCAGCATGAAGCCCCGGTTCAGCAAACCGAGCAACGGAGTCGGCATCGGGCTCGGGTTCGGACTGACCGATCTGAAACCCTCGACGCTCGATCCGGAACTTGAGGGCGATCTGATTCCGACCAGTCTGGACGTCTACGTCATCAGTAGCGGTCTGCTGATCGGCGGCTCGTGGACAACCTCCACGCTCTATGATGCTCCGGCAAATTATGACGAGTTCGATTTCAGCTATGCGGGGGGAATCATCGGCTACGATCACAGTCTCTTCTACGGAAGGATGACCCTGCGCGCAAGTATCTTTCTCGGCAGCATGGACGTCACACTCGTCAAGACGCGGCCCGATCTGACGGCCGACACGCTGCTGAATCCGGGAGGACGGGAAGTGCTGGAACGGGTCTGGGAAGACGAGTCCTTCATGCTCCGCCCCTCCCTCGGCATCGGATGGGCACCGATCGATTTCTTTCAACTCCGGGCCGAGATCGGTCTGCTCTATCCGACCGGCGACGGACGGTGGGAAGACCTCCGCGAGCCGGTCTACAATTTCCAGTTTGTCTTCGGCTCGAATCGATAGAGGAAGATCCTGCAGGCGGCACCGGCTCTACATACTCCGGCGTAGTTTCCCGTATCGTTCCCCCTGCCTCCTGCACTTCCTCCGTATATCCCCCCCCCGTACGTGTTTAAACCGGGTTGAAATCCGTCCGTTCCAACGGCTCGTTTCCATACGGGGACCGGCACAGGTTCCCGATCTTCACAATCATACAGTAACGCACGACAATGAAAACGCTCAACATTCTGCTGTTCGGACTTGCAGCCGTGCTTCTTGCAAGCTGCGGTCACACGAACAACCTGGCTCAATACGACGTCACCGGCAAGACCGCTCTTTTTCGCTCCTGGTCATCAACATCCGGTTCATCCACAACGGTCGTCGACAGTCCGGACGACGAAAGCATCATCGCCGACATCGCCGCAATCGTCGGCAGCGGCGTGATGAGCGATCAGGCACAGAAGAAACTCCGTCGTGCCATCGACACCGACTCGATCGCCGCAGCGGTGGCGCAGGGGATGTGGCAATCGACAAGTGACTATCTGGGTATCCGCGAGGTAGAGAGCATGGCCGACGATCCCGACTTCATCGTGGAGACCGAGCTGACCGAATTCAAACTGATCTCGAATTCGAGCGGAATGAACGCCCGGGTCTGCGCAAAATCCCGCATCGTCGACCGCCGGTCCGGCGGTCTGGTCTGGGAGAACTCCGAAGCCCACACGATCAACGTATCGAACACCTTCCCGGCCATCTTCGGTCCGGACGCTGTCCGCTCCGGCGCCAGCGTCTTCAACGCCGTTCAGCTTCTGAACATGGAGGAAGAGGACATCCGGAAGGTCATCAACGAGGCGGCCCGACAGTCGGGGCGCGAAATCGGCGAGACGTTGCGCAAGGACGTGGCGAAGATGCACAACCGGTAGGTGGTATCGGCGATATCGACCCTCTTCTCCCGGAAGGGACCGAACGGCTGCAGCCGTCGGTCCCGTTTTTTTCGCTCTGCTTTTCTTTTCTTTCGTATCCTTTTCTTCTCACCCTCCACTCCGGAATTTTCTCCCGGGCGAAACCTCCGCCGCTTCGCCGTGTTCCGCTTGACGTACAAGACGGATCCTGAGAGACCGAACAGAGCCGACATGAAACGACACCGGATACTTCTCTACAATCCACGCTCCGATTTCTACACAATGCCTCTCGGCCTTCTGGCCGTGGCATCTGCTCTTGATCCGGAGGAATACGACGTGGAGATCATCGACGGTCGGCTTGAGAAGAACCCCCTGGACAGGCTTCTGCAACGGGCCGACGGTGCCCTCTGTCTGGGAATCACGGTGCTGACCGGCATGCCGATCCGCGACGCTCTGGCGATTTCGCGGGGGGTCAAGGAACGATTTCCCGATCTTCCGATCATCTGGGGAGGATGGCATCCCTCTCTCTTCCCGCTGGAGACGCTTCGAGAGGAAAGTATCGACATCACCGTTCAGGCCCAGGGAGAGATCACCTTCAATGAACTTGTCGCTCGTCTGGCCGGCCGGCAGGGTCTGGAGGGGGTCAGCGGCATCGCCTGGAAGAATAACGGGAAACCGGTACGGAATCCTCCCCGTCCGATGACCCCCATGAACGAGCTTCCGCCGATGAACTACGATCTGATCCCGATCGAACGATACTACGGATTGAAGAAGAGGAAACAGTTCGATTATATCTCTTCGACCGGCTGCTTCTTTCGCTGCGCTTTCTGCGCCGATCCGTTCGTCTTCAAGCGGCAATGGACCGGCATCGATCCGATCCGGATCGTCGATGAGCTGGAGGCGTTGTGGCGGGAACACCGTTTCGACGAGGTCGCCTTTCAGGACGAGACCTTTTTCACCTATCGCAAGCGGGTGACGGAGATGACGCGGGAGTTGATCCGGCGGGAGCTTCCTTTCAGGTGGACCGGAACGATGCGGGCCGATCAGGGATCGCGCATGAGCGAAGAGGAGTGGGAGTTGTGTGCCCGATCCGGCGTCCGGTGGCTGCTGATCGGCGTGGAGGCCGGATCGCAGGAGATGCTCGACTGGATGCAGAAAGACATCACACTCGAACAGGTCTTCCACTGCGCGAACATGTGCATCCGCTACGGCATCGACGCCCGGTTCCCGATCATCGTCGGGTTTCCGGGAGAGACCGAGGAGAGCATCCGGGCCTCGCTCGACGTGGCGAAGCAACTTCGGGGGATGCATCCCGGTTTCGAAACGAACATCTTCTACTTCAAACCCTATCCCGGCTCCCGGATTACCGACGAAGCGGTACGCGGGGGATATCAGCTCCCGACACAACTTGAAGAGTGGGCGGATTTCGATTTCGTCGAGGGTTCGTCCGGACCGTGGGTCAGCAGGGAACGTTACCGTTACATCGAGCGTTTCAAGTTCTACAACAAATTCGCCTGGGGCTATCACGGAGGATTGCGCAAGCCGTTGCAGTGGCTCAGCCGCGCACGCTGCAATCGGGATTTCTACCGTTTCCCCATCGAGAAGCGGATCATCGAGATTCTCCGCCCCCAGGCAAGCAACTCCTGATCCCGATACATTCCTCACCCTCAGCACCCCCTGTATCTTTTCCACCTCTACCCGTGTTACAGAGAGCAGGTTGTTCGGAGAGAGATACGCACCATCGAAACAGCTCGGAAAACGGAACCGACGCCTCTGCACGGACAGGAAACCGGATCGGAGCGAAAAAAGGCGCCGGGTGAACGTCTGAATCAACCACCGATAAACACAGGCAGACATTGATTATTCTTGATACAAGGATTACCGACAGACCGGTAGAGGAACTGGCCGCCGATCTGCGTCGTTGCATCCTGCGCACGCTTCTGTACTACGATCTGTTCGATTATCCGCTGACCGCAAGGGAAATCTGTCTCTTTCTGGAATCCGGAGACTACGGGCTGGAAGAGATCGAGGCGGAACTGGAGGAGCTGGCGGCCGAGGAGATTCTCGGATCGAAGCGGGGCTACTGGTTTCTGGGAGATCAGAACGCCCAGATCGTCGACAAGCGGCTCCGGATGGAGGAGGACGGCAGGCGGATGTGGAGGATCGCCAGACGCATGGCAAGACTGATGCGCCTGACCCCGTATGTCCGCGGCGTCTTCATCTCCGGACAGCTCTCGCGCTACATCGCCGACCAGAAGAGCGACATCGATTACTTCATCGTTACCGAACCGGGACGCCTCTGGATCGTCCGCACCCTCTTCGTCCTCTTTCGCCGGACGGTGCTGCTGAACAACCGGAAGTATTTCTGCACCAACTACTACGTCACCTCCGACAATCTGGAGATACGGGAGCGGAACATCTACGCCGCCTGCGAGACCGCATCGCTGAAACCTCTCTGGAACCAGGGGATGTTCAACCGTTTTGCCCGGGAGAATCAGGAATGGCTTCGTCGCTTCTATCCCGAATTCGACTACAGACTCGTGGAACGTCGCGAGGGGATCATTGAGAAGCGATCGGCGGTGCAGCGATGGATCGAGAAGCTGGTTCCGCAACGCATCGCCGAACGGCTTGACGCCCGGCTGATGGAGTCGACGCAACGTTTCTGGCTGAAGAAATTTCCCGATCACGACGCGAACTTTTACCGGACCGCCCTGCGCTGCGCTCCGAACGAATCCCGTGCCCACCCGGACGATCTCTCCGCCGAAGTGCTTCGCCGCTATCGGGCATCGCTGAAACGATACGGGATAACCGACGGGAATGACTGACGTGGCCGACGTACTCTTCACACAGAGCTATTTTCTCCGATTCGATCCGAAGGAGTGGAAGGCAATGATGCCCTACCCCCCCCTCGGAACGATCTACGCGGCCGCCCGTACCCGCGAGGTCGGCTATCCGGTTGCCCTGTTCGACTCGATGCTTGCCGATTCGGAAGAAGAACTGATTCCGCTGATCGAACGACACACCCCGCGCTATCTGGTGATCTACGACGACGACTTCAACTACCTGACGAAGATGTGCCTGACCCGGATGCGGGAGGCGGCATTCCGGATGACGGAGATCGGAAAGGAGCGGGGGCTCTGCGTGATCCTTCACAGTTCGGACGCCACCGATCACGTCGGGAAATATCTGGATGCGGGGGTCGATTACGTGATGATCGGTGAGGCCGAGGAGACGCTGGTGGAACTGCTGGACGCCCTGTCCGGAACGTCGGACAGGAAACCGGAGGAGATCGACGGGCTTGCCTTCCGGAAGGAAGACGGCACAATCCATCGGGGTCCGAAACGGAAAGTCCGTCGCGATCTTGACCGTCTCCCTTTCCCGGCACGTGACCTGATCGACATCGAGCGATACCGCAGAATCTGGAAGGAACGGCACGGCTACTTCTCGATGAACATGGTGACGACACGGGGCTGTCCGTTCCACTGCAACTGGTGCGCAAAGCCCCTCTACGGTCAGGTCTACCACTCCCACTCCCCCGAACGGATCGCCCGGGAAATGGGGGAGATCAAAACGAAATGGAATCCCGATCATATCTGGTTCTGCGACGATATTTTCGGGTTGAAGCCGGGATGGATCGAGAAGTTTGCCGAGGAGGTGACCGAGCGCGATGCGGTGATCCCCTTCAAGTCCCTCTCCCGCGCCGACCTCCTGCTCCGCGAAGGAACGGTTCCGGCACTGAAGAAGGCCGGGTGCCGGACGGTCTGGATCGGTGCCGAATCGGGAGCGCAGAGCGTTCTGGACGCGATGGAAAAGGGGACGACGGTGGAGCAGATCCGACAGGCGCGCGAGGAATTGCGCCGGGCCGGAATCCGCGTCGGCTTCTTTCTTCAGTTCGGCTATCCGGGTGAGGGGGAGGAAGAGATCAGGGCAACCCTCAAAATGGTACGGCGAACCCTGCCGGAAGAGATCGGCATCTCGGTCTCCTATCCCCTCCCCGGCACCCGCTTCCACGAACGGGTTCTGGCCGAGATGGGGGAGAAACGGAACTGGAGCGAGAGCGCCGATCTGGCAATGATGTTCCGGGGGACATACGGAACCGAGTTCTATCGAATCCTTTCGAAGTATATTCACAAGGATCACCGTCTCCGCCTCGGCCTGCAGGCCCTGAAAGAGACCTTCGGTTCTCCCGGGCTTCCCCCCCGGGCACACCTGCGCCGCGTAGTGCTGATGCCCTATTACGGGATGATGCGCGCAATCTATCGAATGAGAATTCTCCGCCTGAAAGTCTCCCGGGTCGACGCGTAATCGACCGGGAGAACGGATATAACGACCAATGATTCTTCTCTTCAATCCACGAAGCTGCGACGCAAAGTACCGGCTCCCGAACACGCTTCTGGCACTCGGAGCCATGATCGAGGGAGTGCATGACTACCGGATCGTCGATGGAAACCTGATGCGGGATCCGTTCCGGGAGCTCGAGGATATTGTCCGGCAGACCGGCGCGAGGATCGTGGCGATGACGG
>CAMLOB010000167.1 GCA_946481475.1 uncultured Chlorobiota bacterium
AGGAATTCGGTGGTGCGAAGGAACAGCCGTGTCCGCATCTCCCACCGGACGACGTTGGCCCACTGGTTGATCAGAACCGGCAGATCGCGGTAGGACTGGATCCACTTGGAGTACATGTGATTGATGATCGTCTCCGACGTCGGCCGGACAACCAGCGGCTCTTCCAGCTCCTTCCCCCCGGCGTGTGTCACCAGCGCAAGCTCCGGCGAGAACCCTTCGACGTGCTCCGCCTCCTTCTGGATAAAGGAATAGGGAATGAACAGCGGGAAGTAGGCGTTCTCGTGACCGGTCTCCTTGAACCGGCGATCCAGCCCCTCCTTGATATGCTCCCAGATTGCAAAGCCGTACGGACGAATCACCATCGTCCCCTTCACCGGCCCGTAGTCCACAAGTTCTGCGCGACGAATCACCTCGTTATACCAAGCGGCATAATCTTCACTGCGGGGCGTTACTCCTTGATCTGACATGGTCCTGTTTTCGATTGAATGTGTGCGATAGAAACGAGCGCGGAATATACGAGTTTGGGAGAGTGTGGGAGTGAATGAGTGGGAGAGTGAATGAGTGAGTCCGCCACGACGGATGAGTGCGCATCCTTTCCTTCCGACTGATTGCCTGATTGCCGAGCCCCATAACTGATCATAGCTCACGGCCGACCACTCATAGCTCACGGCTCATAACCCGACAATCGGATCACTCGCTAACGACTAATACCAAGCCCCACAACTCACAGCTCATAGCTCACAACTCAAATTCTTCAATATATTCCGGAGGACTCCCCCCGATCTCTACTTCAATCAACGCTCATGGCAAAAGAGAAAACCGAATCCCGACATAACCTCCCCGCCGGGGTCTCCCGGCCTGCGCTTCGCGCTCTGGCCGCTGCCGGCTACACACATCTTGATCAGCTTGCAGGGGTGAGGAAGAAGGAACTGGAGAAGCTTCACGGCATGGGACCGAAAGCGCTTGGTCTGATTGAAGCCGCTCTGCACGCAAAGGGGAAGTCGTTGCGTGAGGATTGAGGTCTGGTGAAGATCCCTCCGCTCCGGCCCGGATGTCCGGACCGGAGCGTCGGCAATCCGGATCGCTTGCGGCGTGATACAACCGATCCGACTCTTTTTCTTTCGCTTCCCGGTCACCGGAGCCGCTGTTCACTCGACCGGTCGGCTTCGTTCCTCGTCGGCACATGAACAACTACGCCCCCTCAGCCCTCCACGCCTCCCAGCGCGTTTGTACGCTATCGAAATTCGTCGTCCACCACTCCGTGTCGAACCGGACCTGTCCCTTCCGGTTCTCCGGCGACGTCGGCATCTCCCGCTTCACGCTGTCCGGGAGCAATCCCCAGGCCTCCTCGTTGACCGGACCGTAGGCGATTGCCTCCGAGAGAGCGGCCTGTGATGTTGCCGCAACGGCGTAGGCGATGAACTTCATCGCTTCTTCCCTGCGCTCGGTCCCCTTCGGCACCACCCACCAGTCGAAGTCGAGAATGCCCCCGTTCCAGGAAAGACCGATCGGTTCCCCTTTGCTCCGCGCCGCGATCAGACGTCCGTCCACGCCGGGCGTCAGCATCACCTCTCCACTCGCAAGCAGCTTCTGCGGCTCGTCGTATGTCCGCCACCAGACGATCGGCGTTCCGGCCCCCTTCATCGCATCGCGGAACCGGGTCAGGAAAGCGAAGGCGCGGTCAAGGTCCAGCGGATAGAGTTGGTCCGGGGAGACGCCGTCGGCCATCAGGGCGATCTCCAGCGTCCGGCGCGGATCGTCATGCAGACCGCGCGGACCGGGAAGGGCAACCGGGTCGAAGAAGGTCTTCCACGGTTCGGCAACCTGATCGGCGGAGATCGAGTCGCTGTTCCAGGCGAGCAGATAGGAGAAAGACATCACGCCGACGCCGTACTCGTTGACCGCCTCCGGCATCAGTCCGGTTTTCGGAACGACGTTATAGTCGATCGGCTCCAGCAATCCCTCCTTCCCTCCGAGCAGCACCATGTTCCCCTCCACATCGACCACGTCCCATCCCGATTTGCCGTCGGCAATCGAATCCCTGAAGGCTCCGTACCCGCCGCCATACGTCCCCTCCGACAGCCTGATCCCTCTCTCTTTTCCGTACGGTTCAAAGAACGCAGCCCGCTGCGCATCCTGATAGGCACCGCCGTAGGAGACCACCATCAGTTGTGTCCCCTGGCGTTCGGAGGAATCGGTCCCCTCTTTCTCTTCTCCTTCACCGCAACCGATGCCGAGCATTGTCAGGAAGATGACGATGAAGAGATTGAACACTCTTTTTTCCTTGAAGATCTCTCTGTACTGTTTCATAGCCGAATGAACAATGTTCCCGTTCAATGAATGAAATGTGTGCTCCCCCCTCCACAGATCGACCCGATCCGGTGTTTCCTTCCCCTGACCGGCCCGCATCAATAATACATCCCGATCCGACCGGCGGAAGAATGCTACAGGGGGGCACAAAGGGGGTAGTGTGGGAACGAGTCGAAAATCAGGCGAAAAATCCGCAAAGAGACAGAGGAATATCCCGCACCCCGTTTTTTTCAGACCACGGAAATCGAGGGAAAAATTTTCCCGAAGCATTTTTCTCTTGCATATATTCCCATATGGGAATATATTTGCCCCCATGGCACGAGCAACTACCACATCCGACGCATTCAACGCCATCGCCGAACCGCTGAGGCGGGCGATTCTCAACCTTCTGGCCGGAGGAGAACGCTCGGTCAACGAGATCGCCGAGGCGCTCGGAATGAACCAGTCGCAGACCTCGAAGCACCTGCGGGTGCTCAGGGAGGTCGGGCTGGTGGAAGTCCGCAGCTCCGGACAGCGGAGACTCTACCATCTGAACGATGGCGGACTGAAACCGGTTCAGGACTGGGTAAGCTCGTTTGAACAGTTCTGGCACGAGGGACTGGATCGACTGGAACGCTATCTCAGGGAATTGCAAAAGAAGGAAGAGGAACAGGATGCAAACGACTGATCGGACAGAGAAGACGGCTGAGCGGGAATTGGTGATCACCCGCCTGCTGGACGCGCCGCGCGAACTCGTTTTCCGGGCCTGGACCGAACCGGAGCACCTGATTCACTGGTGGGGACCGAACGGATTCACCAACACATTCCATGCAATCGACGTTACTCCCGGAGGTGTCTGGCATTTCACCATGCACGCTCCGGACGGAAAGGACTATCCGAACAGAGTGGTCTTCGAGGAGATCACCGAACCGGAACGGATCACATACCGGCACGGCTCCGGCGAAGAGGGGGAGGAGGGAGAATTTCACGTGACGGTGACCTTCGAGGAAGAAGAACGGAAAACCCGGCTGACGCTCAGAATGCTTTTCGCATCGGCTGAAGTACGAGCACACATGATACGATTCGGGGCGGTTGAAGGGGGGAACCAGACGCTCGGCCGGCTGGAACGACACCTGAAGGGGATGGCCTGAAAAGGAAAGAACGAGAAGGAAGACCTTGTAGACATATTCAACTCAATTCAGAACAGGAGAAGAACCATGAATGCTGAACAGGGAACCAACGGCACACCGACGGCAACAACACGGGACGTCGTCATCACGCGGACTTTCGACGCACCACGGGAACTTGTCTTCCGGGCCTGGACCGAACCGGAACACTTCAAGCAATGGTGGGGACCGAAAGGATTCACCACCCCTCACTGCACGATCGACCTTCGCGTCGGCGGTACGCTGCACGGCTGTATGCGTTCGCCGGAAGGAGAGGACTACTGGTTCAAGGGGATCTTCCACGAGATAACGCCGCCGGAACGGCTCGTCTACACCGACAGCTTTGCCGACGCCGAGGGGAACGCCGTCTCCCCGGCCGAGTACGGCATGCCCGACTGGCCGATGGAATCGACCGTGACGCTGACCTTCGAGGCAGAGGGAGAAGGGAAAACGCGGTTTACGCTTCGGCACGCCGGACTCCCGGAGGGAACCGGAAGCGACATGACCGAGGCCGGCTGGAGCCAGTCGTTCGACCGTCTGGCCGAATACGTCGCAAACGAAAGCGGACGGTAAGGAGGATATGATGAGCAGACCGAATATCATAACACAGTGGGGGGCCGCGGCCCCCTACCTCCTCAGCCTCCTGCGGATCGTTGCCGCCATCGTCTTCATGCTGGCCGGAACGATGAAGATCTTCGCCTTCCCCTCCGGCATGCCGCCGGACGGCGGAACCGCCGAGATGATGACGCAGATCTGGATCGGCGGAATGCTGGAAGTCGTCGGAGGGTTTCTTCTCATCATCGGACTTTTCACCCGTCCGACCGCCTTCATCCTCTCCGGTATGATGGCCGTGGCTTACTTCCAATTCCACGCCCCGCAGAGCTTCTGGCCCGCAATGAACGGAGGGGTTGCCGCCCTCCTCTACGCCTTCGTCTGGCTCTACTTCTCGGCCGCCGGAGCCGGTCCCTGGAGCCTGGATGCAAAGCGCTCCTCCGGACGGACCGTCAGCGGAGCGGGATTTCAATTACACGTTAACTGAGAGAACAGCAACAGAACAACATCAAGGAGAAAAAGATCATGATGCCGGAGACAACTCAGACCAGGAACGCCACCGGGCAGACCCTGACCATCACCCGTACCTTCGACGCGCCGCGAGACCTCGTCTTCGAGGCCTTCACCGACTGCAGGCATCTGGTGCACTGGTGGGGACACAAAGGCTCTTCACTCAGTCACTGCGATCTGGATCTTCGTCCGGGAGGCCGCATGCACTACTGCATCAAATCTCCGGACGGCTCCGAGATGTGGGGAAAGCTGGTCTACCGGGAAATCGAGGAGCCGGAGCGCCTCACCTACGTCGTCTCCTTCTCCAACGAGAAGGAAGAAATCACCCGCAACCCGTTCAGTGCCGACTGGCCGCTGGAAGTCTATTCGGAGAATATCTTCACCGAAGAGGACGGAAAGACGACCCTGACCATCCACACCGTTCCGGTAAACGCAACCGACACCGAGCTGGCAGCCTTCGCCGCCGGACGGGAGGGAATGACCTGGGGAACGAACGGAATGCTGGATGTGCTGGAGGAGTATCTGGCGAAAGGATAGTAAACCGCGAACGGGAACCGGTCCTTATGATTATTCTGCATGGAACGACAGGCGGGGATGTTTTCCCCCGCCTGTCGTTTTTATTTACTCTCTTCTCCTTCCTTTATACTTCCAGCCAATGAGATTGCAAGTACGTTTTCTCGAAATCATCGAGCTACAGTAGAAAACCGACTGTAATTCTCTCGCAAAATGATTTGTCGGGAGTATATCTCGCTTATCTATCCTTACCTCGACACCCCTCTCCTTTTCACTTCTTCACCGGAACATATTCAAAAGTAAAATTCAAACATGACAAAGGTCATGGTTCCCGCGTTCGGACGGTGATAAGTTTGTACCATGAACGGCGAAGATTACCCCGCCGGAAATAAAGAAAGGAATCGGAAAACACAACGGCTGGTCTGCATGCGCATATGCTACAGCACCACCATAATACATACCACTGTTATATCCTGAAGTCAGGAGGAGAGTTGTTATGAAAAGGAACGGTTTTCAGATTACGGCGATGTTTGCCGCAGCAGGCATACTGACGGTTTCGGCGATGGTATCGGTCATTGCCCAGAGCAACACGGGATTTCGCGTCGGGCTTCTGGGTGGAGTTAACTACAACTACGTCAATGCTCCGACCGAGGAGTTCGTTCAGGTTCCGAACAACACCGGCTTTACGCTGCACGATTTCTCCGGAGCTTCGGGTCTGGCAGGATACGGCGGCGTAACGGGTGAGTATCTCTTCAACGACCTGCTGGGCGTCTCCCTCCGCGCAACCTTCGATGCACGTTGCGTCGAGAAAGAAGACGGCGATGCGGTCTTTACGCCTCATCTGTGGTACGTCGGCATCGAGCCGGGATTCCGCGTCAATCTCGGGATGCCGGAACTTCACGCAATAGTGGGAGGAACCGTGGCGATCAAGATGCTGGGCGAGTATGACTATGAGCCGGGGAACGCCGAAGGAGCACAGGCGATCGCCGATCAGGAACTGCAGAACGTCAACGACGTCGCCTTCGGGGCGTGGGCCGGGTTCGGCTACGACTTCCGCCTGACGGACGAGAACTCCGGCGTCGGTCTCTACATCACACCGTTTGCAGAAGGGAGCTATCTCTTCGATCAAAAAGAACCGGACGTGGAAATGGCCGACGATGAGATGTGGAACACGCTGACGGTACGTGGCGGAGTGCAGATCAAGGCACAGTTCTGATCTCTCTTCCGGAATAAAAAGGAAATCTTTTCGGGTAAGGAACACAAGGGGAACGCGATCACGGCGCGTTCCCCTTTTTTCATGCCCTGATTTCGATACGATCCCGACGAATTCACAGCCGAAAAGGCTCCGAAAGAATTCTCTTGTACTTCCCGGGAAATCTCTCTTATTTGAAACGGGTGTATGGCCGACACAGGGCGTATCCCCGGCTTCTCATTTCCGACATTCACGGATTTCTTCATTTATAACGAACCGGGCAGAACGCATGACCTTACCCGCCGACTTCGCAGTCTACGCAGAACATTCCGACGGAATGAAAGGGGTGGAATCGGGCTGGAACGCCCGCATCTTCAACAGGATCGAGGTGCAGGAAGGATCAAATATCCGGCTGGATGCGACCAACGGAACGATCGTTCTGGAACCCGGCCTCTACCACATCACCGGCAGCTCGCAGGTCACCTACAACGACCTTGCACAAAACCCGTCGGCGCCGGGATGGAACACCGAGATTCGCCCGAACGGCGGATACTGTCGCCTGCGGTATGCCGCCGACAAGGACTGTCCCAACGATCAGGCCATCATCGTCGGCACGATCAGCAACGCCAACATGCTGCCGAGCATGGTCGACACCTACCTCAACGTCACGGACCGGACCGAGATCATTCTGGAACACCAGGTCGGCTTCGACGAAATCAGCGGCATGTATCTGCAGGACAATACGACGGGATCCTCGTGGCATGTCTTTGCCCGCATCGCCGTCCGGCACGTTGCGGCCGCCGCTGCGACGCATGAACGATCGGCTCTCAACAGCGCACTTTGTGCCGCCTTCGGAGACTATCTCCGCAATCCGGAAGCCTACCGGCGTCTGTACTGCTCGTATCTCGGCGTCACACCGAAGTTTGTTCCGATATGCACGGAAGGAGCGTGGGTCGTTCCGGGAAAATCCGTCCTTGCAGATGTGCTGGAGAGAGGGATACTCCGTTTCGGCTACGTGGATACGCCCCCCTACGTCTACCGCAGTTCCAACGGTCAACTTGCCGGGTTCGACTGGGAATTGGGGAACGGGCTGGCGGCAATCATCCGGGAACAATACTTTTTCCACGCTCCCGGCAAGGGCCTGCGAGCCGAATGGGTTGAAGTAAAACCCTCGTCCGAAGGAGATCCCGAAGCGGCAAAATTCGAGGCACTTTACGCGGGACTGGAAGAGGGACTCTTCGACATCGCCATGTCGGGCCAGGCCGATATCAGCGCCGACCCCGGATCGTCCCCCGCCGTTCACCGGGTGGACTGGACACCGCCGACCGCCCTCCTCTTCACGAACGTTCTCTACAGCGGCCGCGACGGCTACAATCTCTCCGATCTGGCCGGGGCCTCGCGCGAACGCTTCATCGCCCGGGTGAAAGAGTGGCCCGAAGTCAAGTGTATGTGT
>CAMLOB010000168.1 GCA_946481475.1 uncultured Chlorobiota bacterium
GCGACCCGGTTTCACCTTCACAAGCAACTCCGAAGGGAAGGAAATCACGGCCGAGTGGGAAGGTGACGGAGCGCCGGAAGGATCACGCGTCGACTTCTTCCTCGACAACGACAACGAGGAGTTCGACGGATTCTTCATCGGCTCGGCCGCGGAGTCGGCCGGAGAGTTCCGGTTCACGATGAACGACTCGCTGCCGGAGTGCGGATACTATATCTACGGCATGCGGAACGACAACGGCGAGCTTACCGTCGACTACTCCGAGACGTTCCATCCGCTTGAGAAGGACTGGCTGATCCCGCCGACGAACGTTCAGGCAATTGCCGAGGCGGACGGTCGGGTGACGGTGACGTGGGATCACTCGCCGGACGAGAAGCGGCTCGGCTATCAGATTCGCGTCAGCGATGCCGGGGGGAACGATTCGATCTACGCCTCGACCGGCTTCAACTTCTCGATGGCCGAGATTCAGGTGGAGGACTGGCAGAACAAGACGCTGGCGGTCAGAACAACCGGCGATGAGGGACTGCGCGGATGCTGGTCGGAACCGGTCAGTTTCCAGCTAAGCGATGTGAAGGAAGAGCCGACCGCAGGGGAGAGGAAAAAAGCCGATCTCACGGTCCACGTCCGCCCGAACCCGACGGCCGAATCGGCCTCGATCCGGATCAATCTTGAGCAGCCCGATCTGCTGATCGTGGAGCTCTACAACACGGCGGGCGAACGGATGCAGACGCTCTTCGTCGGAGAACATCCGGCCGGCACGGCGCAGGCCGAATTCGACGTGAGCGGACTGGAAAGCGGAACGTATCTGCTCCGCGTCTCGACGACACATGGAACGACGACCACGAAACTGATCGTGCAGCGATAGCGACATGAGAGCGGGGAGAGCCATCTGTGATGCTTCTCCCCGCACGAACCCTTCTGCCGGAAGGATGTCCCCTCCGCCGAACGACTCCGCTCCCGTGATGAGCGGATCGCTCCGGCGGAACAGAAGAGGATGTCCGCCCGATGCCGCCCGGACAGGCTTGCTCTGTCCGGGCGGTTCTGTGTTCCCCGTGCTGACGCACGGGGTAGGGCTACGGACATGTGATCTTCGGGGGATTGTCGCTTCTCTCCGTAAGAATCGGAAAGTGCTGCGGGACATCCCCTTCGGCTCCCCTATCTTTGACGGACTCCGGCACCGACCACCATTCGATCCTAATGGAACAGGGAGAGGCATTCTTCGGACGCGACCAGAAGAGCAGACACATCGGCTTCCTCCTTTCGGGGGGAGCACTCCTCATCCTTGCCTTCGTTCTGACCTTTCCGGCCGGACCCGACCAGACGATCTATCTGACGATCGGCCGATCGCTGAGCGAGGGGAACCTCTTCTACTCGCAGATCACCGACACGAAGCCCCCCTTCATCCACTTTCTCTTTGCACTGGCGCAGATCCTTTTCGGAGACGGGATTCTCGGGTTCCGGGTCATTGAACTGCTTGTGCAGATCGGCACGCTCGCGCTGATTATCCATACGCTTCGCCGAAGTGGAGCGGACTGGGCGGGAACGGGGCTTGCGGCACTGATCTATGCCCTCCTCTACGTCTCGCTCGGTCCGGACGGAACGGCGCAGCCGGAGGGGTTCGTCGGTCTGTTCCTTCTACCGATGATGTTGTTGCAGACCGGGAGGCGGCGACGGGTCGATATGGTGCTGATCGGGGTTCTTGCCGGTTTTCTCTTCACGGCGAAGTTTACGCTTGCCGCGGCTCTGGGGGGAGCGGCGGCGGCGGAGTTTCTTCTCTTTGAGAGGCAATCGATCCGGCGCTCGTTTGAGCATGTCCTCCTGATGGCTGCAGGCGTTCTGCTGATGATCGCTCTCTTCATCGGAAGCCTGTTCGCCCTCGGGGTCGCCGATGCGTGGAGAGAGATGTCGGTCTGGTCGAGCGGACGGCTGGGACAGATCACCGCATCGACCGATATCATCGAGGGGATACTGACGCAGACCGGTTCCTATCTGGCCCACGGACTCGGCATCACGCTGACGATCCTGCTGGGGATTGCCTTCGCCCGTACGCTGCGCAGACCGACGGAAGAGGGGGGGCCGAAGGAGATCAAACGCTCCCGTCTGAACCGGCTTGCCCTGCTGACGATGCTCTTCCTTCTGGTCAGCACACTTGTCGAGTTGATGTTCATTCACTATCAGTACAGCCGGATCATCACCCCGGTCGCGCTCCTCACCGGACCGCTCCTTGCCGGTCTGTTCCGTTCGCTGTCCGGAATACCCCGTCGTCCCTACGAAGTAATCCTGGCAATCATACTGGTCGGAGCGGGCATTCTTTTCAGTCCGTTTCCGCGAGTCACCGGGAAGATTCGGAGTGGAGTTACCTGGAGACTCTCGACTCCGTCGGACGGCAGTTATGATCCGACTTCGGATCGTCGGCTTGACGAGCTGGGGCGAATCGAGCGGAAGATTCAGGAAGAGTCCCGGGGAGAACCCTCGGTCTTTGCCCTCTCCGAGGTAGCCGGATTTCTTTACGCGGCTTTGAAGACCACACCGGGATTCCGGACGGTCTACTACTATCATCTCGTCTCCCCCTGGACACCGGAGAAGTGGGAGCGGGAGTTCACGGAGTTCGTTGAGGCGACTCCCCCGGAATTTCTGGTGATCGAACTGGAAGCCCACGACCACACCTTCTCCGGCGGCCCCGAGCCGACGCTCGACTCGCTGGCCGCGTTCGAGGGACTGCAGCCGATACTTCAGGAGGCGTATCGGGAGGAGATGCGAACCGAGTCGTTTCTTCTGCTGCGCCACCGTGAGGAGGGACGAAAGGATTGATTCCAGCGGAGAGATCCGGCAACTCCACACAAGGTTGCAGGGGAAACTTCGCATGCTTTTCCGAAGGAGGGGACCCCTCTCCTTCAACATTGACCATCACTGTTTCCATACATCGTTCCGGATCGCAAGACCATGCACTGGATTCTGCTCATCACGCTGGCTCTCCTGTGGGGGCCGTCATTTCTGGTCATCAAGATCGGACTGCGGGAGATTCCCCCGCTGACGCTTGCGGCCGGTCGGGTAGTGATCGCCGCCCTCCTTCTCTATGTCTTCATGCGAATGCGCGGGAACCGGTTCCCCCGAACGTTCGATTTCTGGAAACGCTTCACGATCATGGGCCTGCTGGCAAACGCCATCCCCTTCTCGTTTCTGATGATCGGCGAGACGCTGGCCTCAAGTGCTCTGGCGGCGATCTTCAACGGCTTCACGCCGGTCGCCACCGCCATCATCGCTCACTTCTCGATTGCCGAGGAACGGCTGAGCGGCAGAACGCTGATCGGGGTCGTTCTCGGGTTCGGCGGGATTGTCTTCCTCTTCATCCCGACACTTGGTGAGGGGATCGAGGGGAACAATCTGCTTGCAGGTCTTCTCTGCTTTGCCGGGATGGCAATCAGCTACGGGTTCTCGATGGTCTACAGCCGGGTTGCCCTGCGGGGCTATCCGCAGTTTGTCGGTCCGGCCGCCCAGCTTCTGGCCGCTGCGATTCCTTTGCTCCCCTTTGCATTGATTATCGAACGGGAGCGTCTGTCGGTCCCCGGCATCGAAGGACTGGGTGCGCTCCTCTGGCTGGCGGTGATCGCCACGGCCATCGCCTACGTCGTGTACTATCGCATGCTGGAGATTGCCGGGGCAACATTTCTCTCGCTGGTCACCTTTCTGCTTCCGCCGATCGGCGCGATTCTCGGCGTCGCCTTTCTGGATGAACGTCTCGGCTGGAATGCGATCGTCGCCTGTGCGTTGATCCTGTTCGGTGTGGGGTTTGTGCGGAATGTGTCGGGGAAGAGCGAAGAGGGGAAATAAGATCAATCGATTGACTCTATTTCTTCAATCGTATCATACCACTTCTTCACGCTGAAAAATTCCGAAAAATGATAGGTTTGGGACATCAATGATCACGTCTATGAGTTCAGCAGAAACAACCGGGGGTCCGTCTCCGGTCTTTATCGTCCGGAACGTCTCGAAGCTCTACCAGATGGGAGAGGTGGAGGTCAGGGCGTTGCAGGATGTGGATCTGGATCTGTACGAGGGAGAACTGGCGGTAATCCTCGGGGCTTCCGGCAGCGGCAAGTCGACCCTGCTGAATATTCTCGGCGGACTGGACACACCGACCACCGGAACGGTCCGCTATCGCGACCACTTGCTGCACAATGCCGACGATACCGAACTGACCCGCTTCCGTCGCGAGCACGTCGGCTTCGTCTTTCAGTTCTATAACCTGATCCCGAGTCTGACCGCACGGGAGAATGTCCGGCTTGTGACCGATGTCGCAGAGAATCCGATGGATGCCGCCGAGGCGCTGGATATGGTCGGCCTGCACGAGCGGATCGACCACTTCCCGGCCCAGCTTTCCGGAGGTGAGCAGCAACGGGTGGCGATTGCCCGGGCCATCGCAAAACGTCCCGACGTCCTGCTGTGCGACGAACCGACCGGAGCACTCGACTTCAAGACCGGCATCCTGGTGCTGGAGGTTCTCGAACGGGTCAACCGTGAACTGGGAACGACGACGGCGGTGATCACGCACAACAGTTCGATTGCCGATATGTCCGATCGGGTCATCCGGATGCGAAGTGGAAAGATCGTGGAGATCGAGCGGAACGAGGTGAAGGCGTCGCCGGCGGAACTGGAATGGTAGGGGTGGGAGTTCGTAGAGTTTATAGAGAGAAGAGTGAGAGAGTGGATGGGTGTGTGAGTGAATGAGTGCGCCGACTGTAGGGGGCGAAAACCTTTGCCCCATCGCATAACCCCGAGTTCAGAGTTTATAGAGGGGTGAGTACACAGGCTGCAGGGGACAAAAACCTCTGCCCCACCCGTTACCGCCCCCCGTCGAATAATCCCGGGTCGGAAATTTTATAGAGATGTGTTGATTCTCCGGTATCATTATCGCCAATGACTGCACTGAACCGCAAACTGCTTCGTGACGTGATCCACCTGCGTGGACAGTTGATCGCGGCCGCCCTTGTGGTGATGTGCGGCGTGGCCAGCTTCGTCACGATGCGGAGCGCCTACGATTCGCTCCTGACGACACAGCAGACCTACTATAACGAATACCGCTTTGCCGATGTCTTCGCAACGGTCAAGCGTGCTCCGGAAGGTCTGGCCGACGAGATCAGGCAGATACCGGGCGTCGGATCGGTGCGAACCCGGCTGATGGTCGGGGTGACGCTGGACGTGCCGGGGCTTGACGAACCGGCCACCGGACTGATCGTCTCGATGCCGGAACGGCGGCAACCTGTTCTGAACGACATCTTCATCCGGAAGGGACGCTACTTCGAGCCGGGCCGGCGTGACGAGATTCTGATCAGCGAGGCGTTTGCGACGGCGAACGATCTGGATGTGGGGGCGCAGATCGGCGCGGTGATCAACGGGGCGTGGGAGGAGTTCACGGTAGTCGGCATCGCACTGTCGCCGGAGTATGTGTATGAAATCGGATCGGCCGCCCTGCTGCCGGACAACCGGAGGTTCGGCGTTCTCTGGGCAAATCGCGAGACGCTGGCCGGACCGTTCGACATGCGGGGGGCATTCAATGATCTTTCCCTGACCCTTTCGCACGGGGCCGACGAGATCGAGGTAATCGCGCAACTTGATGAACTGCTGAAACCGTACGGGGCGATCGGGGCGTACGGACGGAAGGATCAGACATCACACGTCTTTCTGGAGAGCGAACTGACGCAGTTGCAAAGCTCCGGCACGGTTGTTCCGATCATCTTTCTCGGCGTCGCCGCATTTCTTCTGCACATCGTCCTCTCACGTCTTGTCCGGACGCAACGGGATCAGATCGCCGTGCTGAAAGCGTTCGGTTACTCCAACCTTTCGGTTGGCCTCCACTATTTCGGCATGGCCCTGACCGCCGTCATCGTCGGGGGAATTGCCGGCGTCGCGCTCGGCACCTGGGCCGGCTCGGCGATGACGGAAGTCTACGCCCAGTTCTACCGTTTTCCGCTGATCCGCTATGTAGCCGGGGCGAAGTCGCTCAGCATTGCCGTCCTCATCAGCGGCGGGGCGGCACTCATCGGGGCAATCTCTGCAGTGCGGGGGGCGATCAAACTTCCCCCGGCCGAAGCGATGCGTCCGGAAGCTCCGGCCCGGTTCAAGCCGGGAATCCTTGAACGTATGGGATTCCAGAGGCTCCTCCCCACCAGTGCCAGGATGATCCTGCGGAGTCTGGAGCGCAATCCGATGAAAGCCTTGCTGTCGACTCTCGGCATTGCCATGGCGGTCGCCATCCTGATTGTGGGCCGCTACACGGCCGATGCGGTCGACACGCTGATCAGCTTCCAGTTCGACGGGGCACAGCGGGAAGACGCAACGATCGTCTTCACGAATCCCCGTCCGGCCGGAGCGCGATATGATCTGAACGCTCTTCCGGGGGTTCTCCACGCCGAGCCGTTCAGAGCGGTTCCGGCCTCTCTCTCGTTCGGCCATCGGAAAAAACGGACGGCTGTGACGGGAATGGAGCCGGGGGGAGAACTGCGACGGGTGATGGATATGAACGGAAGCATCCAGGAACTTCCGATCAGCGGTCTGATGGTGACACGACAACTCGGGGAGGGGCTGGGGGCCGAACCGGGAGATACGATCCTTCTGGAAATTCTCGAAGGGGAACGGGAAACGATACCGGTAGTGATCGACCGGTTCATCGACGAGTTTGTAGGATTGAACGCCTACATGGATATGAACGAACTGCAGAGGCTGCTGGGAGAGGAGGGGAGCATCAGCGGCGCGTACCTGCAGGTGGACCGGGCAAAGGAGGATGAATTCAACGAGGCGCTGAAGAAGACACCGGCCGTCTCCGGAGCGATGTTCCAGCGGGCCGCTCTGGAGAGTTTCAACGAGACGATCGCCCAGAGCCAGAACATCTCACGCATCGTGATGATCTTCTTTGCCTGCGTCATCGCCGTCGGCGTTCTCTACAACAGTGCCCGCATCTCCCTTTCGGAACGGGGACGGGAGCTGGCAAGCCTTCGGGTTCTGGGCTTTCGTAAAGGGGAGGTCACCTTCTACCTTCTCGGCGAACAGGCCGTCCTGACGTTGCTGGCCCTCCCGCTCGGCTACGGTCTCGGCTGGCTGATGCTGCTGGGTCTGGTCAAGGGATTCGAGTCCGATCTCTTCCGTTTTCCTCTTGTAATGAGCCGGGAGACGATTGCCTTCGCGACGCTGGTCATTATCGGAGCGGCTCTTCTCAGCGCCTTCCTCGTCCGCCGCCGCATCTTCCACCTGGATCTGATCGAGGTGTTAAAGACAAGAGAATGACAGCGAGAGGGAGAAGGTAAACCTGCCTGCTCCACACCTCTCCCTCCTCCTTTTTTAATTTTGCATTTTTAATTTTTACTTGTCTCCATGAAGCATTTACGCTGGATCATTCCGGTTCTGATTATCGGCGGTCTGATTGCCGTCAGTCTCATACCGCAACCCGTACCGGTCGATCTTGGTGAGGTCGCCCGGGAGAGGATGACGGTAACGGTCGAGGTCGAGGGAGTGACGCGCGTCCGGGATCTTTTTCTGGTGGCCGCACCGGTATCCGGACGGGCAGTAAGGATCGAGTTGAAGGAGGGAGATCAGATCAGCGAGGGGAGTCCGATCACAACAATCTACCCGGCACAGA
>CAMLOB010000169.1 GCA_946481475.1 uncultured Chlorobiota bacterium
GTAGCTCAGTTGGTTAGAGCATCTGACTGTTAATCAGAGGGTCGTAGGTTCGAGTCCTACCTGAGGAGCCTGATAGGACTAACTCGGAATTCCCGGGTTCAGTCCTTTTATTTTTTCCGGGATTCTGTTCGGAATTCCCACAAAACAGGGCGATTGCCGGATTCAATTCCGTGGTTCGACACTCCCCTTCCGTGTAGACCACTTTTTCGGGGGTGATCAAACCAATCATCTTCTGTTTGACTTCCAAGGGTGCCGATTCGTAGTAGTTCCCCATGTCCGAAATCAGGGCAAGGCTGTACTGCACGTAACGGTCAAAGTCCGCGTCCATCTCCTCCACCGTTTGCAGTCTCCACTCCAGTCTCTTTCGCTCTTCGGTGAACCGGTCCTTCAGTCGGAAATACGAATCGCTTGCAATCTCCTCTTCCAGAAACTTCTCGTCAACCTTGAACAGCTTTTCATCGACCTTTGCTATCTCCGATTCGATCCGTGCAACCTCCTCTTCACGGCTCCCCTCATTCTCGTTGAAGATGTCTTGCAGAACGGCAAGGAAGAGTTCCACCACTTCGGGAGGGACGGAGATAGAAGCGAGAAAGACACGGAATGCAGTGTTCGCATGTTCTGCCCTGAACCGCTCCTTACATCCTTTCCGGCAGTGATAGTAGTAGTAGTGTCCCCCATTGCCCCGGCAACGGCTTCCCGTCAGGTTCCCCCCGCACCGACTGCACTGCAAGTATCCGCGAAGGGGAAGTTCTTCGTGTCGTTTCACCGTATACCCTCGTCTCGTCATGTTCCGCTTTGCCAGAACATCCTGCACACGCTCAAAGAGTTCTTCACTGACAAGACCTTCGTGCAGGCCGGGAACAATCTCTTCCTCTTCTCCTCTCCATTCAGGAACTCGAATCATCCCTTTGTATACCGGATTTCGGAGCAGAAGAGAGAACTGGTTCTTGCTGCACTCAAACCCTTGCTTCAACAGCTTCCGGCGAATTTCTTCTGCGGAATGTATACCCTTCGCGACCTCACGGAAAGCATGTCTGACAAACCGGGCATCGTCACCCGGTTCAATCGTTACCCGCCCGTGAACATCCCTCGCACGACGATAACCTTTCGGGGGCGAACTGACATAGCGACCTTCCCGCATGGCTCTACGCATTCCTATTTTCGTGTTCAACGAACGCCGTTCGTTCTCTACGTCCGGTTGTGTCAGGTAAACCCCCAACAGGATTTTCTGTTCCGGAAGGTCGAAGTCGATCTGTTGGTCTATCGCGTTCGGCGTCACACCCAATTCTCGAAGCTGACCGATCATGGCATACGATGCTTCCACGTTTCGTGAGAATCGATCCCACCGCATTACCAGAAGCAGGTCAACTTCCCGCTTGTGCTGCTTGAGGAACTTGAGCAGACTATTGAACGCCGGACGATCAAAGCTTTTTGCCGAAGCATCATCCTGAAAATGCTCTACAATGACAATCCCCATTGCCTTGCAGTAGTTTCGTAGTTGTTGCTCTTGAGCCTGCAGGCTGTACCCCCGATCCTTCTGGTCTTTCGTCGAAACACGGGTGTAGATGATCGCCCGCTTAGCTTGCTGTTGTGATGAGCGCGAAACCTTCATACGCCAAATCCCCCACGTGATAAAGATGTTCTCTGATTGCAATCGCCGCCGATTCCGTGTACTGCCCTTCTCCGTTGTTCAGAATTTTCAGACACTGTGAGAGCGGAAGCATCCGCCGTTCCGTTGCCCCGTTCGTTTCGGGTGCGGTCCATTCCCATTTCGGTTTCTTCTTCACTGGTTACCTCCCTTCAAGGGTTATTGAGATTGAGATATGGAGCAAACCGGACAAGCCTTGTGTGAGCCTGGCCCTGTCTGTTGTTGGCGTTTCGGATAGAGCCGTGAGAACGGCAGAGAGAGCCTTTCCCCTGTCAACGGTAAGTCGATACGGCTGACAGCAAGGGAACGGCACACCGGCAAAAGAAAGCATCCTCTGCAGTGTCGGGAATTGGTTCGGTGTGGTGGTGGTAATGGGTAAGATCACGGTGACCCCTCTTCTTCATCCCTCGCATACAAGAACCCTCTGTCGCCCATATTGTTACCCGCTTTACGCCCGTCTTTCTGTTAGGATGTATTAAGACGAATCGCACCGATCCCCGCTTCCCGAAACTCCTACAACAGGAAAAACCGTGTTGCGGTTGACAACTGCCATAGGTGTCAACCGCAACACCTCATTCTACTTCAGGTTGTCCGGGAGAGAATCCCCGATTCGTTGCAAATCTTCCAGTACATCGTGGAGAACCCACGTCATGCAGCCCGGTTTGCCTCCCCCGACGTGTTCAAGGCCAAGTGCAGCGTATTCCAGCACGTGGAGCCGTCCCCTGTTACGCTCAATCAGGTGGAAGAGTTGGTCTGGTGTGGCGAACCGTTGTTCCGGTTCCGGTCGGTCGGTTGTGTGGTGTGTACTCATTGTGATTTGAACAGAAGAAATTGCCGAGCCTTGTTCACGCTCACAATGAAGCGTTCCCGCACCTCACGGTAACGGGAGACTCGGCAAGTTGTCGTCAATGCAAAAAGAAACCGCGTTGTCGGAGCGGTTTGCCGCATTGTGATTTGAACGGGAGCATTTTACAAAATGCCGGTGAGACACCCAAGTTTGGAGGCTGTATATTTGCGGCAAATCTTACTTACAGTGTGAGGTCCCTTCATGATTGACATTACGGTTCTCTTCCCCGGTGGATCATTTTTTTCAGGTATCAAAGACGTAGTATTGGCAGTAGCTGCTGTCATGACGGCAATTGCCGCTTTTCGTGGGTTGAATACGTGGCAAGAACAGAAAAAGGATGAACGTTTTCATACCAATGCAAACAGAGCTTGGCAAGCGTGGTATGAGTTGACCGGCTCTTTGCAAGGACTGTATGAGACATACAAAGTGTTGGTGGGAGTGTATACTGCAATCCATTTGGAGAAGGCCGCTGAAGTATCAACAGAGCGGCATATAATGATCACGGAACGTCTCGGGAATGCTCTGCATATGTTTTATGAGCAGAAAAGCAATTGGGACCGGGTCATATGGGAGACGGATTTGGACTTGCAAGGAATCAGAGAACAGCTTGTACCGCTCGGAGAGAAGTTTGCCGGGCAATTCACCCATTGGTTAAGCAAGGTACAGTCTATACAACTCAGGGGGTACTCCGTTGATGCAAGTGTGAACCGAACGATTCTTGAACTTGGTTTTCAGCTTAAGTATGAAGGGCCGTATGTAACCAGTACTCAAGGTGTTTGGGAGATACCCTCCATGAATTCCGTCTATGATGAGAGCAAGACTTTAGAAAGTTCCGTTGAAGAAATGTCTGCTCAGGTTCGTAAGATATTGGAGGATTTTCGACCGCCGCGCACACGGGGGTTCTTCCGCCTTACCGGCTCATCACAAAATCCAGAACATACTTCGCAGCCTTGAACCTCGCATGATCGTTTGAACCGGCCATACAGACATGAAGTGTCTCCACGGCGAAGTCCCATAGCCCTAACAGGCGTTCCGTGGTCTGTAGCTGCAGTTCCTTTACAAGTGCATTGAAATACGCCTGAAACGGTTCCTGTTGTCTCCACGCCCATATCGTTGAGCGATGAACGCCGACCTCTTCTGCTACCTCTTTCACGCTCTTTCCGGATACGAGAAGAAGAATCGCCTGCTGTTGCTTGGGGCTTACGGTCAATTCGTGTTTTGTCTCTTTCATGTCGGATTCTGTCGGGTTATGTGGTGGTGATAGTGGATCTTCTCGCTCTTCTCTCCCGGCTCATCTTCGGTCCGTTCCCCTGCACCTGCTACGCCGCTTCCCCTCTTCTCTTCCTCCTCCCGCATCGTACATTCTGCAGTTCTATTCCTGTCAGGGAGAGAGAACACGGTGGACCGAATCGCGTTGTTTTCTGGAGATTCCAGCTTTTCGTGGAGAGAGGGGAACAACGGGAATGAAGGGTTTCAGCGCGTAGAGTCGTTTCAGCCCTGCAAGGAATGGTTCGATTTTCGACCTGTCAGGGGAGCCTGATAGGACTGACTCGGAATTGCCGGGTTCGGTCCTTTTCTTTTTTCCGGGATTCTGTTCGAAATTCCCACAAACCAGGGCGATTGCCGGATTCGATTTTGTAGTTTGATGTATACCTGCCTGCCGAACAAAAGGAAAGGACCGACACCACTCCCGGTATTCATTCTTTCTTCAGTTTCCGGACAGATTTATCCTTCCCTTCTCAATCCGCACACCCTCCCCACACCCGCTCCGTCGCCACTCCCCGTCCGTCTTTCGACTTCACGACCATCTCCCCCTTGTACTGCACCACTCCCAGTTCATTCGTCCCGTCCCGCTGTGCGGTGATGCGGACATCGTACGCATCGTTGTGGAAGTGGAAGATAAAAGGCCAGGCGTTCATCAGTTCATCGCGCGATTGCCGTATCGTGTCGATCGCCTCAAGAGTGATATCCCCTATCGCCCCCCGGAATCCCATGCCGACCGTGCCGTTTGTCTTCATCGAAATGCGTTCCGGCAACGTGTCCATCTGCAGCAGTGCGCGGATGAGCTCGTTTCGCAGGTCCGCTTCCCAGCCGTCGGTCCCGTATTCGATCTTCCTGTCGAACACATAGTCATCCCCCTTCTCGTTCAGCGTGATCCAGTACTCACGGGTCGAGTAGCCGTAGTAGATATCGTTGCTGTCGGTCCGGCCCCCCCGCAGCAGCACCGGCTCTCCATTCAGGATCATGCCGGCATTTTCCATGTCGGTCAGGAGGATCTGCTTTTTGTAGTTCTCCTGTTCCGTTCTGAACGAACAGGGGAAGTGATACTCTCCCCACTCGGGAGGCCGTTGTCCGATGACGGACATCTCCACTGTTCGCTCCTCTCCCTTCGAGGTGTCGACAACCTGTGTCGGTTCGGTTGCCCCGGTATCCGCAGCCTCGGCATCGACCGACGGTTGTTCTTCGCCGCCGCATGAAAGGAGGCCGATCAGAAATGTGATGGAAAGAAGATATGTGATGTGATTCTGCATATTCGGATAGTGTCGTACAGGATAACCGTGCGGTAAAGGAATTCAGAAGCGCCCAACCAGACCGCCACCGGCGCTCGGCCCTCCCCGGCCATATTCTTCTTCGCTGATATGTCCCGCAAGCCAGAGTCTGGCGGTCAGGCGGCAGTAGAGACTGAGGTGATCGGCAAACCGGAGATTTGCCTGTCCCGCTACGTATATGCCTCCTCTGCCAAGTCCCCCACCGGAACCGTCCACTCCGGTCAGTGCCGACAGACCGGAGCCGAGAATGAATTCGGCGGGGGAAAGCTGCCAGGCGACGGAGAGACCGAGATCACCGGCGACACCCAGGAAGGTCCGGATGCCGTCGGCATAAAGGATCGCCGTCGGCACCAGTTCGAGGCCGAAGCTTTCGTCGAAGCGATAGCCGACCACGGCGGAGGGACCGATCCCCGTCCCGCTTGCGGAGGCAAGGTCGTAGAACGTGACGCCGCCGCCGATCATCCAGTCCCCCTCATCCTCAACCGACTGCCCCGCCAGCGACCTGCACACCAGGAACAACGCAAGACAGAAGGGGGCATATCGAAGAATATGTGCAGAAGATGGAACTCGGTTCATATCTGGAAGAGCCTGTTCTTCATATCGGAACACGTGAGGGAAAGGTATGAAGAGTCGGGGAATTTTCAGAGTACCACGGAAACAGGCGTCCCTGCTCCCGACGGTCGATTGCAAAAGGCCTGCAAAGGAGGTCTATCTCCGGGGCAACCCCTTCCCCGGCTACCGGCCCCGCTCCACCATCTTCTTCAACACTCCAAGCGTGGCGTTCCAGTAGAATGCCATGTGTTTGTAGATGGAATCGGTGGGAAAGTTTTCAACGCTCAGATGCAATGATGTCCCCTCTCCGGAGGGAATCAGTTCGAAGGCGATGGTCGTATGGTTTTCGGGTTCATCCGGCAATCCCGACACCGAACTCAGGTGCGTATACCCGAGCGACCGTCCCGGCCGGAACCGGACGACGTCCCCTCTGTTCTCGAACTCCCCGTTGTGAAATCCCCGGATCACGATCTCACCGCCGATCCTCCAGTCGGTGACGATCTCCAGCCCCATCTCCGGCTCCCCCATCCACCCGGCCATCCGCTCCGGATCGGTCAACGCCTCCCAGACCGCCTCCGGGGATGCTTCGATGAACGTGGTCTTCCCGTATCGCTGATTCATTACTCCCACATTTACTCACCATCGGCAGCACTACGCTTCGTCCCCACAAATATACCCCCCTCATCCCCTCTCCCCTTTTTGCATTTTGCATTTTGCATTTTGAGCCTCTCCTCTTTTTTCATTTTTCATTCTGAACTTCTCTCCCTATACTTGCCCCAACCTGCCGATGAGGAAAGACCCCTCTGAAGGGCGGGCCTGAATCGGGAATGGTCCGGGGAGACCGGCCATAGATCTTAGTAGGGCCTGACGTTTCGTGCCGCGACAGTGCACGCGAATCAAGTGCCGACATCCTCTGTCGGAAGCTGGATGGCACCGCCGGCCCGCCGGTTCCAGCCGTTACTACAATCCACACAGACTTGATTACAAGGAGGTCGGCAATGAACCGGACGTTTGTTGCGCAACTCGGCGGACTGATCGGCCGGGAAGTGATGGTACGCGGATGGGTCTTCCGTCTGCGTGAACTCTCAAAGGTCACATTCCTGATTCTGCAGGACGCCACCGGAACGGTGCAGTGTGCGGTCGATCCGGCCCGGCTTGAAGGAATCGATTTGAAGCTGGACGATGCGGTGGAGATTCACGGCCGCCTCCGGAACGAACCCCGCTCCCGGGTCGGGTTCGAGCTGGATCTGCTCGACATCCGCGTGCTGAACCGTTCGGCCTTTCCTCTTCCGTTCAACGGGAGCTCGGATCTTTCGGACGTACCGCTGGAAGTTCTGCTGGACCATCGTCCCCTCTCCCTGCGCAACCCGTTTGTCGGGAACGTCTTCCGGGTGCAGGGGGAGATCGTGGGGGGCTTTCGTGAGTTTCTGCGGGAGCATCATTTCACCGAGATCATCACCTCGAAGATCGTCGCCGGCGGGACCGAGGGGGGAACCAATCTCTTCGGGATCGACTACTTCGACCGGATCGCCTATCTGGCACAGAGTCCGCAGTTCTACAAGGAGCACGGGACGGCCGGGTTCGAGCGGGTCTTCGAGACCGGCCACGTCTACCGTGCCGAGCCGCACGCCACGAGTCGGCATCTGACCGAATACTATTCGCTCGATTTCGAGATGGGCTTTATCGACGGACCGGAAGATGTGATCGCCCTTGAGCGGGAGCTTCTCACCGATATCTTCAACAGACTCAATGAGAAGTTCGCAGAGATGTTCGCCGAACGGGGCGTCGGACTTCTTCCATCGATGCGTGAGGTTCCGACGTGGGAATTCGGGGAATGTCTCGAACGTCTGACCGAGGCATACGGTCCGCACGATCTGACCGACGATCTGGACCCGGAGGCCGAGCGTCGGCTCTGCGCGATCGCCGAACAGGAGACCGGAGTTCCGGCCCTCTTCGTGATCGGATTTCCTCTGGCGAACCGGCCGTTCTACACACACCCGCGTGGTGAGGGGGGAGCGGC